>JAOQAF010000048.1 GCA_025963735.1 Bacteroidota bacterium | reverse complement strand
ATTTTGAAATTGAAGATAATGTGGATAGTATTATACTGATTAAAGATTATTCAGCCTATATAAAATCCTGCGCGGCCCTGCGATTAACTTTATACATGAAGGGCGGCTGGCCTTTAATGGCCGGCTTTCTCATAATTCCACACTTTTTAAGAAATCCTGTGTATTCTTTTATTGCAAAGCACCGGATGAAAATTTTCGGCCGAGTTGAAAGCTGTGCGCTTATACCTGCAGAAGACCGAATCCGTATCCTGGATCAAAAATAAACTACTCCTTAATTATTTTTTTAGCTCCTATAACGGTTTGCCCCTGTAGTATTTTTAAAAAATAAATGCCTTTCGCGTGTAACGAAATATCAATTAGGTTGTTATTTGTTTTGCCGGTTTGTATTTTGTTACCGGTAAGATCACACAATTCAAAACAAAGATGTTCCGGTTGTTCATTTGAGTGGATAGTCAGCCAACCGTTATTTGGATTAGGATAAATATAAAACGCGTTGGCGTTATCTAATTTTTCTATGCCCACCGAAAGATCCAGAAGCCAGGTTTCTTTTAAACGTGTATTGGTTATATTAATGCCGCAGGAATAATAGAATTTATTACCTGAGGCGCAGGCCATCCCGCCTTTGCGGCCAAAGGAAGGTAAAGCCGGCCCTTGTACAAAACCATTTATTTCATCAAAAAACCAGGAGTCATTATAATAATTATTTAACGTATCAAGTCCTCCAAAGATTATCAGTTTATTATTTATGGTCTGCATGGATGAATAGGCCCTCCCGCGATTTGGCTGCGGAATATCTGCTACTTTAAGCCACGTATCAGTAACTTGTATATACTTGTAAATTTCTTTCCGGAAAGCGCCGGTGCCGGTATTATCAAGGCCAAAAATAACGTATGCCGTATTCGTAAGAACAGCTGCCGATGCTCTCCACCGCGCGCCAAACGGAAAGTTATTTTTCTGAATCCATGTATTGGCAATCATATCATATTCCCACACTTCATCGCTACCTGCACTATTGGCGTATTTTCCTCCGAACACATATGCTTTTGAGCCCAGCGTAAAGCTTGCCGCCCCCCATACGGCGGTACCGGGTTTGCTGGCTGCCGTGGTCCAGGTGTTAAGGGCCGCATCGTATCTGTAAGTATCGCTGAAAACTGCGCCTGCATTTCCAATGCCGCAGCTAACAAAAAGATAATTAGAATAGGCAAAGGCCGAAGCATATTGTCTGTTTGATCCAGCCGGCATTGACGCTATTGCAGACCAGGTATTGCTTGAAAGATTTAACTTGTAGAAACTATTCTCAAGCCCTGAACCGTTAGACCCTGTTCCAAAAAAAGCTTCATTTCCTATTACCGCTCCAACCCCATCATCTCTTTGAGCACCCGGTAAATCAGCAAGCTGGAACCACGCCTGGGAAAAACACAGATTGGCGGAAAATAAAAAAAGCAATAATTTCATTGGTTTATTTTACAATTACCAGTTTTTGTTTACCTGCAATTTTTTTATCCAGATAAAGATTAATAAAATAGACACCCGGCTGTAGCAACGCTGAGTTTATTTCGCCGGTGAAATCAGAATTGAGCCTGCCATTTAGAATTTCATTGCCTAAAACATCCATTATGATATAATCAAATTGTGTGCCTTCTACGCCGTTGTAAATGAGTTTAAAAGATGAAGTGGCCGGGTTTGGAAAAATTACAAGTTTATTTTCAGCCGTTTCGTCACCTATGATTTTTACACCGTCCCATTTACTGTTTTGGCAGATTGCCGGATCGATGGAGGTTAGGGTAGAACCCGGCGCTACTTGTAAAGCTCCTCCATACATAACAGTAACATTAGTTTCAATGCCCGTAAGTTTACTATCGGCAAACCTGACGATTGAATTCCCTTCTACCCTAAAGGTCACTCCCGGATGAACTATAATTTTTCCGGCCACATTTACTGAGTTGTTCCATGTGGTGTTAGACGTAAGATGAATTTCATTTTCAGCGCCCACGGTATAAGTATGGCGGGCGTTACAATCGTTATAAAGTTTGGCCATGTAATTGTCGTCAAAATTTCCACTGGCATTGCCCGAAATAACATATCCTCCATCCTGCGCCTGTGTAATTTTATACATGCATTCCTGGCGTTTAAGATCACCCGGAGGTGGCACCCGCGGACCGTTATCTTCACGGTCGAATGTTTTACTCCATTCTGTTTTTCCCTGTGAATCGTATTTTACAACCAGCGCGTCCGTATCCCAGTCGTTCATGTCCAGTTCCGGACAAGAGGCAAGGTAACCAAGCTCCGTACTGGTAGGGAATGAATGATCGGCAGAAGGCGGTCTTACCGAACTTACTGCCACAAACCCTTTATCAGAAGTTTCCTCAACGCCAATTCTCAGGTCATATGCATTAACAGGACCCATGGGAGAAGGATTGGTCCCTTCTTTTATTAATATACCGGCAGAATCTAATCTGTAAATGTAGCCCTGACCGGAGTTGTAGCCCGCCCAAATACAGGTTTCACAATCTCTCACCACAGGCACAAGTAATTGTTTTAAAGCTTTATGGTATTTAATTTCCCAGATATTGGAATTATAATACATGGCTCCGTTACCGGGAAAACGAATTGGATTAGTAGCCCAGCCCGGGCTTGGATTAAAGTTTGAATCAACAGCCCAAACAAAAGCATTATTGCGGTCTCTTGTATCTGTACTGTCGAAAAAAGAGTTTACAGCCACTGCATATATTTGCGAGGCTCCTATTTCAACCAAAGAATGGGCTACGCCAAAAGATACAGTTCCACTATGATAGTTCGACAAAGGGCCCATGCCCGGTTCATCTACATCCAGCCATCCCTTTTTAATAACGTAACCGGTAGTTGGATCGAGTTCTAAAAGGGCAGGGGAAGCCTCTTTGGTTGGCGAATTGTTAGGATGAGACATACCTGCCACAACCAGATGGCCGGATGAGTTTTTAATAATGTCATAACCGTAACCTTCAGATTCGTACGCTTGAAGTGGCGACAATGAGTAATCGGGAATGCCATATAATCCTTCCCATATTACGACTCCGCTCACATCAATTTTAGCTACGTACATATGTCCGTATGAAGTTGTGTAATTGGTAACGCCCAATGCAGGCAGAGAAAAATAATCGGCAGGGTTTGCGGGTCCGGGATTATAACGTAAAAAGTTTATTTTATTTTTAAAAGGCTTAACGCCTAAATGCATTCCAACAACGTAAAAAGAAGTTAGCTCGTCAGGATCCTGAATTACTTCTTCAAGGGCGCCAATAGTTTTAGGCCGGCAATAAATCATATTTCCTTCTAAATCGTTAAGACCAATATTACCACGCGGCGGCGTGCGGTGCTCACCAACATAATCCCTGTCTGCACAACCTTCTGCCAGGGTGTAGTAATCGTAGCTTTCAGTTGTGATTGGATTGTAGGGAGAGTCGGGACCTTCGTTGTAAACAAGCTGTGCCGCACTAAAGGTGCCAATGGTGCTTACCAGGCTGGTGTATCCACAGGTAACATAAGCGGTATGAGTTCCGGTAGCGTCATAAACATTTTTATGACTATACCACCATTCTTCTCCGCTTTGCTCTGCTGTTTGAGTTTGACCATTTAAACCTTTGGGCGACCAGGTACATTTTCTCCATTCAATACCCGGAGCTATTTGTGAAGGAACAGAAAAAGTTAGAAGAAACAAAAGCAAAAAGCATCCCTGAAAAAAAAATGGAAGAGTTGAAGAATATAACTTCGATAAAAATATGTTGAAGTGATTTGGTTTCAATGCCTGAGTATTAAAAGTACAAATTTTTCATGACAATAAAAAAGCCATTCTCAAAAAAAGAATGGCTTTAAATAATATTGGGAAAACATTAAGCAGTGCCTGTTTTGCGCACTCCGGTGGTTTTTTTAACCCCTGCGCTCGTTTTTGGTTTAGCACTTGATTTAGCAGTTGTTTTCTTCGCGGCCTTTGTTTTATCTTCAACTGATTTTGAAGCTTTAGACTTTTCTTCACCTTCTTTAATTTCTTCTTTTTCCTTTAAATTACCGGTAGTTTGTAAAGAGTTATACCATGTAAATAGTTTGCGCATGTTACTTACATATACACGGTCTTTATCATAATCAGGAAGTATTTCACTGAAATATTTTTCTACAGCTTTGTCATCGGCTTTGCTGTCGATAGCTGCGCCGCCTTTTTCTTTTTCAAAGATGGAGGTCATGATCTCTTCAATTGGTTTGTCATCACCTGTTGTAAACATGCTAATGTCTCCCAGGGTTGAAACTTTGGTTGACGAATAAACATTTACACGTTTTTTATCAGACAAACCTTCTACAATAATACCGTTTTTGCTTTGTGCAACAATCTTGTAAAGGCCGGGCTGACCTGAAATCGAAATTATTCCTGTTAAATCAATCATATCATTAAATCTAGAGGACAAATATATTTAATAATTTTCAATAAAAGCGGTTTTTGCAGTTTTTTTACTCCGAAACCCGGTAAATAAAGACACTGTTAATGCCTATAGGAATCATTAAGAATGCGCAACTTCATGTTTTTTGGAGAAAGGTTTTATTTCTAAATTCCTGTTGTATGGTTATAATTTGATTTGCTATTTTTTGAAATTAGAAACCTTTATGGTTAATTTAGGGTTCTTATAATTTACCATGAAGTACCAACCCATTGATAATTCCTTATTTATTGAAAACAGGAATAAATTTAAAAATTATTTAAAGCCTAACTCTCTTGCGGTTTTTGTGAGCAACGATATAATGCCAACCAATGCCGACGGTAGTATGGGTTTTAAGCAAAACAGCGATTTGTTTTATCTTACCGGAGTGGACCAGGAAGATACTATTCTGGTAATTTTTCCGGAAAACAAAGACCCCCGTCATAGAGAAATTTTATTCATTAAAGAAACCAGTGAGCTTATTGCGATTTGGGAAGGAGCTAAACTTAATAAGGAGCAGGCTTCAAAAGTAAGCGGTATAGAAAGCGTTTACTGGCACCATGAATTTGATAAAATAATGAAGGCATTTTTTTATGGAGCTGAAAACATTTATCTTAATAATAATGAACATACCAGAGCAGGTATTGAAACCGAAACTGCCCAAGCCCGATTTAACAAGGCAATCATGTTAAAATTTCCTTTGCATAAAGTTGAACGGAGTGCGCCAATCATGCATCGCATTCGTGCCATTAAAAGCACAATGGAAATTGATCTCATTCAGCAGGCATGTGATATTACTGAAAAAGGTTTCAGAAGGTTGCTTCCTTTTGTTAAACCGGGCGTGTGGGAGTATGAAATTGAAGCAGAGCTTATTCATGAATTTATAAAAAACCGTTCGGCGGGATTTGCCTACGGACCAATTATAGCGAGTGGTTTCAACGCCTGTGTGCTTCATTACACCGACAATAATAAACAATGTAAAGATGGCGATGTTATTTTGTTGGATGTCGCAGCCGAATACGCCAACTACGCAAGTGACATGACGCGTTGCATTCCTGCGAATGGAAAATTTTCAAAACGGCAAAAAGAAGTTTATAATGCTGTTTTGCGTGTTAAAGATGGAGCGACTAAATTACTCTTGCCGGGTCAGACATTTGAAAAATATAATAAAGCTGTTGGTGAGTTAATGACAGAAGAGTTATTGCAACTTGGCTTAATTAAACAAGACGAAGTGAAAGCACAAAACCCGAACTGGCCGGTGTATAAAAAATATTTCATGCACGGTACCAGTCATTTTTTAGGTTTAGATGTTCACGACGTTGGTTTTTTTAATGAACCCATTCAGGCCGGCATGATTTTTACTGTAGAGCCCGGTATTTACATACGTGAAGAAAGCCTTGGTATTCGATTAGAGAATAACGTGCTTATAACAACCAATGGTCAGATAGATCTGATGCAGCATATTCCCATAATTGCTGAAGAAATAGAAGAGCTTATGAATACCAAATAATTCATGCTCAAAACGTGCCTCTATAAAAAAGAAACAGTTACTTTTTTTGATAAGGGGAAGGGCAAGGCTGTTGTCTTACTACATGGTTTTTTAGGATCACACGAAATATGGCGGAACACCATAAATGATCTTTCAACCTCTTATAGAGTTATTGCAATAGATCTTCCGGGCCACGGTCATACCGCCTGTTATGGTTATGCGCACAGCATGGATCTTATGGCTAAATGCGTTAAGGCTGTAATGGATCATCTGCATTTAAAGAAATATGTTATAATTGGTCATAGTATGGGTGGATATGTTGGGCTTGCCTTTGCCGATCTTTTCCCCGATAACTTAAGGGGTTTATGCCTTTATCACAGCACAGCTTATGCCGATAGTGATGAGAAAAAAAAGGACAGACTAAGAGCGGTTCAGGCGGTTAAATCAAACCGCAATATTTATACAAAAAACACCATCAGAAATTTATTTGCTACAAAAAATCTTAAGTATTTAAAAACTGAAATTTCATTCGCCACTAAAATAGCAAAAGGCACAGGCAGGCAGGGAATCATAGCGGCGCTGCACGGAATGAAAGACAGGCCAAGACGTGATATCATTCTGGGACTGGTTGAATATCCGGTGATGATGGTTATCGGAGAGCTCGACAATGTTTTGCCATATCAACAATTATTGGAGCAATCTCAAACTATTCGCAACAAAATTATTTTATATCTTGAACATGATGGCCATTTCGGATTTTTAGAATCGCCGCGTCATAGCAATAAGGAATTACGAAAGTTTTTACGCCAGTGTAATTAAACAGAAATGAAAAAGCCCCCGATATTTTCGGGGGCTTTAATTTTATGAAACCGGTTAAGGTTTTATTTTTACGATCTTAAATTCAGTACGACGGTTTTGCGCATGAACTTCTTCACTACAGCTTGATTTAACAGCACCTTCACACTTACAATCATTAATTAATTGCGACTCTCCGTATCCTTTTCCATAAATACGGGTTTTATCAATTCCTTTAGAAATTACGAACGCGGCACTTGATTTAGCACGCTTATCTGATAATGATAAATTGCTTGCTGCACTACCCCTGCAATCGGTGTGGGCTCCAAGCTCAATAACCATTGATGGGTTTTGTTTCATTAATTCAACAATCTTGGTAAGTTCTTTAGCCGCGTCAGGTCTGATTACTGCTTTTCCGAGATCGAAATAAATTGGTTTTAAATCTATCATCTTTCCTAAATCTGCACCAAGTTTAATCTTGTACATTTTAGTGTTCAGATAATCATGTAACAGCACATATCCTTCTTTTTTAATTCCAATATCCACGGCCTGTGTTTTTGTGATGTAGCCTTCTTTTTCCATTTTAACAATGTATGAAAGTTCATCACCTATTTTTTTGTCTTTATAGATGTGTCTGAAATCTCCTTCTTTATCTGTGGTAAACTTCAGTACGCTGCTTGGGTTAAAGGCGTCAGTAATGGTAATAGTTACTTGTTCAATTGGTGTTAAGTCGTCAGCATCGGCAATTATACCTAACAAACCAATTATTTTCTTTTCAATTAACACTTCTTTTTTACCACCGGCTAATTTTGCGACATCTTCTTCTTTTAAAAGGCCAACGCTTTCTTTGTATCCGTCTTTTGTAGTTTTAATTTTATAGCTTTTACCAGGTATAACGTTAAACTTTACTTCACCGTTTTCATTTGTTTTGCCGGTGTAAGCAGGTTTACCTGTTTCATCAATTAATGCTACATCAGAATTGGCAACTATCTCTTTCGATTCTTTGTCCTTTACAATTAAATTAATGCTGCTGCTAATGATTGGACGCTTTGACACAAAGCTGTAAATATCATCCTTAAGTTTTCCTCGATTGGATGACAAGTATCCGGTCATATTGGTCTTGGCAAAAAATCCGAAATCATCGAAATTCGAATTAATAGGATAACCAAGGTTTTGCGATTCAAAATAACTGTCGCCTCCGCTTGGGATAGTATAAAAAATATCCAGCCCGCCTAAGCCTACTTTTCCATCACTTGAATAGAATAAAACTTCATCTTCAAAAAGACTTGGAAACATTTCCCTGCCTTCAGAGTTAACTGATTGACCCAGGTTTTCAGGCTTGCTCCAGTTTCCATTCTCAAAACTACTAACCCAAACATCGGTTAAGCCTAGTGTTCCCGGCATGTCAGATACAAAATACAAAGTTTTTCCATCGCCGGAAACTGCCGGATGTCCGCAGGAATAATCATCGCTGTTAAAAGGAAATTCAGTCCAGTCAGACCATTTTTCGCCTTCCATTTTACGGGTAAATATTTTAAGGTTTACTTTATTTTCTTTACTCTTTTTTACTTTCTTATGAACGTAATTGTTTCGGGTTATAAATTGTGTCTTTCCGTCTTTTGTAAAACAGAGAGGCCCTTCGTGAACTTTTGTTTTTAATCCTTCCTTTACAGGCTCGGCATTTTTAACGGTTTCCCCTTCAATATAACCTTTATAAACGTCCAAAAAGTAAGAGTTATCCCACCCATACTTGCGTCCTGCAATCGAAGTGTTTCTTCTTGAAGATAAAAAGTACATTTCGTTATTCACTACGTAGGGCCCAAAATCATTTTCTTCCGAATTAATATCTAAGCGCTTTAGAGTATAATTACTTGAGTCTTTTTTCAATTCCTCTATTGCTAATTTTTTCTTCGCCAGATTATCGCGAATAAGTTTATACTGATTGTCGTTTATCTTTGAAAATACTTCACCAGCTTTAGAGTAGTTGGAATTATATTTTAAAACCTGGTAATAGTTGTATAAGTCCTGATCGCTCATGCCTGTATTAGTGTATGCTTTGTCATAATACAATTGGGCCTTGCTGTAGTCGCCAGCGTTTAAATTACACTCACCTGCCCGTACATAATACTTTATTTTTGGATGTTTACTTCTTGCGAGTTCCTCATACATTTCAGATGCGGAAGTATACTCCAGGTTATCAAATTTTTTATCAGCCAGTTTTTCTTTAAAGGACTGTGCTTTGAGATTAATTGAACTTAAAATAACTAAGGCGAGTATAAATTTTTTCATAGGGATTTGAAATACTTAATAATTAAAAATAACGTGGCGATTTTAAAGCTTTGGTGTTAGATAAAAAATCAAATCCTAACATTATTTCGTGTGTGCTTGGACTGTAACGTCCCATGTTGGTTAATGAATAATCATAAGCGTAACCAATGCGCATTTGTTTAGTAATATTATAAACAATATTGGCACCCGCTGCAGCGCCGTAACGATACATTACCCCGAACCAGATCTTTTCGTTGAATAGAACGGATAAATTACCATCAATGGACAGTGGCGCGTTTTGCGTGTATTTTACTGCTACTCCTGGTTTTAAATCCCACAGGCTGTTTAATTTAAATACATATCCTGCAATCAAATAGTAGTGCAATACCTGTGTCGACTTTGCAAAGTTTGGATCAGTGCTTAATTTATTGGCTATGATTTTTGGAGCAGTTAACCCTATAAAGTGACGCTTACCATAATAATAAATACCAAAGCCTGTATTAAAAACATTGGTGCTGAAATTTAAATTATTTACAACTAACGGATCAGTTGCGTCGTTTACACGTAAGGCCGCAAGGTTGTTCCGTATTAAATCGGCACCAGCGCGAATTCCGAAACATAAACGGTCGTTATTTTTATTTAAACGGATGCGGTATGCAAAATCACCATATAGCGCGGTTTTATTGGTTGGCCCAACTACATCGTTTACCACATTTAAACCAACGCCAATTGACTCTCTCATTAGTGGCGTATGCATAATAAAGCTGCTTGTTGTAGGCGCGCCTTTCCATCCGGACCATTGGTTCCGGTAATCGGCCACAACGCTTAAAGCATCCCGGCTTCCTGCATAGGCAGGGTTTAAGATAGAACCATTAAACATGTACAAGGAATTTTGTACTTCTTGTTGGGCGGAGATTGTCCCGCTTAACAAGGCACACATTCCGGCTATTTTTATTTGTTTCAACATGATCTCTGTTATTTAATTTCGTTAATACTGTATTTGAATAAATCCTTTATAGATTGACTTGTTGGTGTCGCCTAATTCAAGCAGGTAAAAATAAGTACCTGTTGGCAGTTTGCCCGATCCGGTTTTTCCTTGCTCGTTCGGAGTTCCGTCCCAATCATTTTTATAAGGCTTGGCCGAATATACCGGACTTCCCCATC
>JAOQAF010000019.1 GCA_025963735.1 Bacteroidota bacterium | reverse complement strand
CCGTTAGATGGATTAATAATTGATTACCACGAGGAAGATTGATCACTTATAAGAATAAATAAACTTAACCCACGTACGTTCTACTTTCTTAACCGCCTTCTCCAAAAAATTTCGTTGATCGCTTAGTTTAACTTCCTTATAAGCCCGCGCCTTATTAATCACAAAAAACTGGTAATCGTGCAAGGCCCATATACTGTGGTTTTCAAAGGACACCAAATTTAAACCTGCCGCAACTATATTATTTACAATAAAATTTATTGGTAATGGCTGATCAACAATCTGTAAAGCCTCAGGATTATTTTCAATATCATACTGAATGGCGGCTGGACTTGGTATATTGATCAGAATAAGGGTTTTATCATTGGCAATTAAACTTAAATTCCTGAATAACTCGGCGTGTCGGTCGGTTGGAATATGTTCTATCACATCGAATAAAGTGATAAAATCTATATCTTTTAATTTGGGTTTATAATTTACAACATCATGCGCTTCCAGATAAATATTTTCTTTTTGTAATCTTTTCTTTGCAAACTCTACAGATTGCGTGCTGATATCAACAGCTTCAATTTTGCCGGTGCTTATTTTTTTTGATAATAAAAATGTTAAGGTTCCAATGCCGCAGCCTAATTCAAGAACAGTTGAACCTGCATGTAAGCCATGTTTTTTAAGCCGGTTAAACATCTCATAAATACGCTCATTGATGCCAACATCCTGCTGTTGATCAACATATTCATTATAAAACTCAATAACTTTTTCGCTATCCATTAATGCAATAATTATTTGGTTTTAAATTTATTTATTGCGTTAACTGTAAATTCGCTTAAAACAAGTTTTCCGCTCATTCCGGCACGTTCAATGAGCAACTTATCCCAATGTTCGCACCCTTCCCACATATTTTTTTTAAGCATTGCCATAGCTTCAGGATTACTACCTGCAAGCTTCTGCGCTAAACTTTGAATTGCATTATCCATTTCACCTGTCGAATCAAATAACTCTGCGTATAAACCTTTTTCATTAGCCCATTGGGCGCTGCGCCATTCAGTAGCGTTAATGGTTAATTCGCAAAAAGCGCTTTTACCTATTTTTCTTTCAACAGCAGGGCCAACAACAAAAGGTCCAATTCCTACGGCAAGCTCACTTAATTTTACCGAAGCCTCTTTTACACCAAAGGTATAATCGCCACTGCACGCAATCCCTACTCCGCCGCCCA
The DNA here is from genome assembly GCA_025963735.1 of Bacteroidota bacterium. Taxonomy (GTDB): domain Bacteria; phylum Bacteroidota; class Bacteroidia; order B-17B0; family Aurantibacillaceae; genus Aurantibacillus. The sequence goes on along the minus strand of JAOQAF010000019.1, from coordinate 15,416 downwards.
CAGCTTTTCCCTGAACGCGCACAATAATAAATTTGGGAGCTTTGCGAATGGCATTTATTACACCGGCAAACCCACTAAAAAAAGTGGTGCCTGTTTCTATATCTTTTATGCTTATCAACTCATCAAAACTTGCCCCGGCACAAAATGCTTTTTCACCTTCACTTTTAACAATAATAACTTTCGCGTTATCATCAGCTCCCAGTTTTGTTATTTCATCTGCCAGTGCCCTCAACTGATATCCAGGCATGCTGTTGCTTTGGGGATGATAAAAAATAATAGTTCCCACCCCATCTTTTATTTCTGATTTTACAAAACCTTCCATATGATTTATTTAATGCAAATGTAAATTTAAAAGGGACAAATAAAAAGCCCGCTGTTACACGGGCTTTAAAAAATTATTTTGTAATAGATTATTTTAATTCTGTCACGTGTCCAACGTAATGATGCACTTTGTTACTTATATCGGTTACTATAACTTTCCATTGATAAACATCAGTTTTACCATCAACAACCTTTCCTTTTACAGTACCGTCCCAGCCTTTTTTAATATCATTGGTATAATAAAGCATTTCACCCCAACGATCAAAAATCCACATTTTGTAATCTTTAATCCCTATTCCCGTGCCGCTGAACGTATCGTTAACTCCGTCACCGTTTGGCGTGTAGCAATTTGGTATATAGAATGTAAAGTTCCCAAGAATTTCTACAGGCTTCATAATGGTGTCCTTACATCCGTATGAATTCCGAACGGCAAGATAAACATTGATTGTCTCCGGATCATTAGTGGTATAATAATGTGATGGAGTATTGTGTACAGAATCCAGCGCGTTTAATCCATCGTTAAAATACCACTGAAATGCGTTGTAGCCCTCAGAAGTATTTGTGAATGAAATAACAGGGGTTAATATATCGCCATCTTGCCCGGTCCAGTTAAAATCGGCACGGGGTTTAGGATAAACAACCACATAATTTTTTCTTCTCACTGAATCCACACATCCGCTGTCGGTTCTTACAATAAGACTAACGTCATATTTTTTAACGTTGTAAAACGAAGCATTTGAATAACAAACCTTGTTTCCTGCGGTACTAGAAGAGGTTAACGTTTGACCATTTCCAAAATCCCATTCCCAGCTTACATTTTGGGCTGGCCCCTGAACTGAACTGGCACTATCGAGTATGGTGATACATAAATCCGTACATCCCATCCTTTTCGGGGCGTATAAATGTGGTTTTGGATTGTAATTGATATATACATTACCTGGAATTACATTTTTACACCCATTAACCGATGTTAAAAGCAAATTAAGACTTTGCGTGCCGGCAGATGAAAATATGGTAGAAACCTGAGCGCCCGATGCCTCTACAGTTAAGGGCGAATTATTAAAATCCCAATCATAATTGGTTACCTGTGCGCCACTTGAAGAAGGAATGCCTGTAAGCGTTGTGGTTTTGGCAAAACATGTTTTTGTGTATGCAAAACTTCCGTAAGGTTTGTCATATACCTCTACAGTATGCGTGGTGGTACTTTTACAACCGTTGGCTGAAGACACACTCAAAGTGAGAACATATATTCCTGGATTACTGTAACTGTGTGTCATTGCAGGCGTTAAATTTGTCGCGTTTGTGTTACCGTCACCATAATCCCAGGCATAGTTAGTTATACTTCCAACCGGAATAGTGGACGTGATACCACTCATTTGTGTTGGCTGTGTGTTCACGCATTGATTGGTGCTTGTAAGGCCCGCTGTAGGGCCGGGATGAACCCAGACATTTTTAGTAATGCTGCTCCAGCAAGCCAACAAGCCTCCGTTAGGCGAGGTTATTACAGTGTAGGTAACAGGAATGTTACCCCAGGCTGTAAATGTATTCTGAGCTGATAATAACGTGTTAGTAACATCCGCAATTCCATCGCTGTTCCAGTCCCAGTTAAAAAACAGAAAAGGATTTCCGTTTGAATTACTGGCATCCTGAAGGGTTGTAATATTACCCAGACAAACGGAATCGGAAACAAAATCAGGTGTAGGTAATGAGTACACCGTAACAGGTTTTGTTATTGAGTCTTTACAACCATTAGTGGTTGTAACAAAAAAGCTGACACTATAAATTGTATTTGCTGTGGCATTTGTGGCATTTGTATACGTATAAACAGGATTCTGAACATTAGAAGAACCGCCGTTACCAAAGTTCCAGGTAAAGGACGCAAGTGCACCGGTATTGGCATTTGCGGTGGTAGTGGTTAGGTTGGTAAAATTACTAGCCGCGCCGAAACATACACCGGTGGGCGTAAAATCAACTACGGCTCTGCCGAATACAGTAACCGTTTTTTGAACCGTATCTCTGCAACCATTGGCCGATGTAGCGATCAAACCAACAGTATAAGTTCCGGAAGCAGAAAAGGAATAAGAAGGATTTTGTGAATTGTTATCTGCACTGCCGTTATTATCAAAATCCCAGGCCCACGCTGTTACCGATCCCGCTGCTCCGGCAAGCGGTGTTGAATTATCGGTAAAGGTCATGCTGCTGCCAGAACACACACCGTTGGCATTAAAGTCGGCTGTAGGACTTGAAAAAACATCCACTGTATGCGTTATTGTGGTTGAACATCCTATGCTGTTTAAACCGGTTAAGGTTATTGTTTGAACTCCGGCGTTAATATAAGAAAGTGTGGCAGGCGTAACAGCGTTGCTGGAAGCCATTGAACTTCCTGCTCCAAAATTCCAGGTATATGAACTCATAGTTGCAGGCGCGGTGGCGGCAGAAGTATTCACAAGCGTAATTGTATTTCTCATACATGCCGGCGAAGCAGTAAAATTAACCGTTGGTGAAGGAATAACGATAACATTAACAAGTAATGAATCAGCACATCCAAAATTGGTTTGTGCTTTTAATTCTACGGGAATTGAGCCGCTGGCTGGAAAAACAAACGTAGGATTTTGTGTGGTGTTATCAGTTACCGCGTCGTTATTAAAATCCCAAAACCAGTTAGTAATCGTACTTGGAGCACCAATATTACTTGTGTTGGTGAAACTGGTTGCAGTTCCCATACACACCTGATCTGCCGTAAAACTTATTGTTGGTTTTGGATAAACTGTAAATGTTTTTTGAATTGTGTTACTGCAGCCATCGCTGTTTGTTCCGGTTAATGACACGCTAAAAATTCCGGGTGAAGCAAATGACATGGACGGACTAACTGCGTTACTTGTTCCTCCACCGCCTCCAAAGTTCCAGGTATAAGTAATGGATGCCGCTCCGCCAGTTGTTGAAATATTTGTAAAATTAGCGTTAAGCCCAAGGCACACCGGATTTACTGTAAAATCAATAATGGGTGGAACTGTTACGTTTAAAGATTTAGTGATACTATCCTTACATCCCGCCCCATTTGTTACAACAAGTTTTATTTGCTGCGGACCGGCTGTCGTATAAGCATGAGAATCCGGGTTTATATTCGAGTTAGGAGTTGCATCTCCCCAAACCCACTGGTAACCATTGATTGCTGACCCACCATTTTGTGATGAGGTACTGGATACATTCACTGAACTGGCACAAGGAGTACTGGTAAAATTAAAATTTGCGACAGGTTTAGGTGAAACAACAAAATTACATGATAGTACCGGAGCAAAACAGTTTTGTCCTGGCTGAGATAACGAAACAGAGTAACTTCCGGCAGCTGTAACATTAATACACTGCGCGGTATTTCCGTTTACTCCCGGGCCAGTCCAGCTATAGTTAAAGCCCAAAGGCGCACATAATACGTTGTTCCCCGCCTGACAAACCGCGGCGCTTGTAGAACCTGTTGGGATCACAACATTGTTCAGGCTCAGATTCATTGGCGCACAGGAGCAATCAACATAAGCATATCCCGCGTGTGCGCCTTGAGATGCGTGGCATCCGCCAACGGTAAACTCAATAGTAACACAGCTTCCAATAAAGTTAGTAAGATCAAAAGCTCTTGTTTGCCAGTTTTTATAAAGATAACTTCCACTGGTTTGAAAATTTGTAAAGCCCTGACAACCGTTACCGGCCACCACGTTAAAAGCAGAACACGGAATTACGTTATTGTTGCAATCTACCATGGTTACATTAAAAAACGGCTGTTCATTACAAATATGGGCACCATCTTCAAGTATAACAGCATACCGAAATATAAAATTGGTATTGGCCGCTGTAACATTAAACGTTTGTTTTAAACGGTAATCTTTTCCTCCCAATGTCATGTTACCAAAACGGCATGTAAAATTTCCTGCACCTGCGGGAACGGTTGGGATACCTGTGTTCGGGTCTACTCCTGGCCCTACTACTGCAAACATAGCGCTGGCTGCGGGGCAACATCCTGCCATAGTGTTTGATCCGTTATTTGGTCCCTCTGTTAAAGTCCAACCACTAATGTTTCCAAGTTCAAAATCAACATTGGTACATGCCTGCATAATTGAATTGGAGCCTCCTACAAGCTTAGAATTAGTGCCGGCCTCTGTTATATACTTTTTAAGACTGTATTTTCTATCAATAAATTCTCTTTTTTGTAACGCCATATATCTTTTTTGGCGCCATAATTCTTCACCTGTTTGCCTGATTTCAGACCATTTGGCGGTTTCATTAAATCCTTGCAGGGAATCCTTGCTAAATTCAAACGGCAAATAGAAAGGATCTATTTTGGTTGCCGCTTTCGTAGGGCTGCTGGTTTGAGAAAACCCGGACTGTATCCCGGCAAAAACAATCAGGAAGATATAATGGAAATAAAAGATTGGTAAAATTTTAATGATTTTCATTGGTTTTTATAATTTTTTAACGATAGGAAGATACAAATGATGTGCTTAATAACAAACCTTTTGACTCATTTATCTGACCGTTCCACACATTTTAAAAGCGTTTAGCGGCATCTTTACGTGAGATTCCAATTTTAAAGCACAAGTGTTTATAAAAAAGCTGCAGAACCTTCTTCATTTTTAATCCTATCTTTATCGTGCTTTTTATTTACATGTTATGAAATTTAATTCTGATACCGAGGCCCTGGGGTCTTTCGTTACCAAGTACAATCAATTAAACGCTGAGATTGCCAAAGTAATTGTTGGGCAGGAAGACACAATTAAAAATGTGCTCATTTCCATTTTCAGTAAGGGACATTGTTTACTGGTGGGCGTTCCGGGGCTTGCGAAAACTTTACTGGTTAATACTATTTCCGACGCTTTAGGGTTAACCTTTAACCGTATTCAGTTTACTCCCGATTTAATGCCAAGTGATATTATCGGAAACGAGATTCTGGACGAGCAACGCAATTTTAAATTTATACAAGGCCCCTTATTTGCCAATATTATTTTAGCCGATGAAATAAACCGCACGCCGCCAAAAACGCAGGCGGCGCTTCTTGAGGCTATGCAGGAAAAGCAGGTAACTGCGGCAGGTAAGAAACATGTGCTCGATAATCCATTCTTTGTATTGGCAACTCAAAATCCTATTGAACAGGAAGGAACGTATCCATTGCCTGAGGCGCAGCTCGATCGTTTTATGTTTAATGTTTGGCTCGATTATCCGAAATTTGCCGAGGAACTACAGGTAGTAAAACTAACAACCACTACAAATAATACTAAACTAAACAAGATTCTTAATGCGGAAGAAATTGTATTTTATCAGGATCTTATCCGTAAAATTCCGGTAGCTGACAACGTTATTGAATACGCTGTTAAGCTTGTTCATAAAACCCGTTTAAACAGCGAGTACACTGCCGATGTTACTAAAAAATACCTTCAGTGGGGCGCAGGTCCCCGTGCTTCACAGTACCTTATCATTGGCGCTAAATGCCATGCGGCAATAAACGGTAAATTTAGTCCTGATATTGAAGACGTAAAAGCAATTGCTATTCCAATTCTCCGCCACCGCATTATTTTAAATTATAAAGCCGAAGCGGAAGGCATGGATGTTGAAAAAATTATCAATCAATTATTATAATTCTAAAATGGACATTAAAGAGTTATTGGACGAAGAGAATCTTGATCCGAAAAAATTATTTGACGAAAACGAGTACAGTACCTTAATTGTTAACCGCGATGGATTTAGTAAAAAAGATAATGACATTGCCGATCTCATTGAATCGTTGCTGGATAAAGAAGTTACCAGACAGGAACTTGAGAACATTTTCAGTAAATTAAAAGAAAAAAATGCCACGGCTATTCTTGTGGAATCTATCAAAAAAGCCGGAAAAACTTCAGAAAAAACAAAGCTGGTCGCCGCTTGTTGGGAAAGCGGACTGGATTTTTCTAACGAACTTTTATTTTTTACAGAGCTTGCTTTACAGCCAGATTTCGCATTGGCAATGGAAGCCTTAACTGTGATTGAAAACAGTGAAAGTATTGTGCCTGAAAAAACTCTGACCCAGGCGCTTGAATTGGTTCAAAGTTCAAAAAGCCCAAACGCCAGTATTATTGAGGATTTGACAACCAATTTAAAACAAAGGATCAGTTAATTTTTTTGGCATATATTTTTACGAAATGTATGCATGAAAAAATTAGTTATTATAGGGGCAGGTTTTGCAGGTTTAAGGCTTGCAAGAGCTTTAAAAAATAAAGATCTTGAAATATGGCTGATAGATAAAAATAATTATCACCAGTTTCCTCCCCTTTTATACCAGGTTGCCGCCGCAGAAATTGAACCCAGCGCCATTGCATTCCCAATTCGCAAAATATTTCAATCAAAAAAAAACGTGCACATACGCTGCGCGGAAGTAAATTCAATTGACACACAAAATAAAACGGTTATTACTTCCATCGGCTCTTTTATTTTTGATTATCTGGTTATAGCAACCGGGGCTACAACCAATTTTTTTGGCAACGCGTTGATTGAACAAAATGCTATGCCAATGAAATCAATCAGTGAGGCCTTATATGTACGAAATAAAATACTGCAGAATTTTGAGGAGGCACTTATAAAATCGGACGGCGACAGAAAAGCTTTATTAAACATTGTTGTAGTTGGCGGTGGCCCTACGGGAGTTGAAGTCAGCGGAGCTTTGGCCGAAATGAAAAAACTTATTTTACCAAAAGATTATCCTGAAATTGATTTTAAAACCATGAATATTTACCTGGTTGAAGCGGGGCAAAAAACACTGGCTGCATTTTCAGAAGAAGCTTCAGCAAAATCGAAAAGATATCTTGAAAAATTAGGAGTGGTAGTGCATACCGGAACACATGTTGTATCTTACGATGGCATGGAAGCAGAGCTTTCCACAGGAAAAAAAATTCCAACTAAAAATCTGATATGGGCTGCAGGAATAAAAGGTAACAACCTCAGCGGCCTCCCGCCTACTACACTGGCTAAAGGCAACAGGATAGCGGTTAATCATTTTAACCAGGTAGTTGGATTTGACAGCATTTTTGCAATTGGGGATATTGCTTATATGGAAACTGATAAATATCCGCACGGACATCCGCAAGTGGCTACAGTGGCTAATATGCAGGCCGATGCGCTTGCTAAAAACATGATGCTTTTAATTGCAGGCAAAGAAATGAAACCTTTCATTTATAAAGATAAAGGAGCAATGGCCACTGTGGGAAGGGGTTTAGCAGTAGTAGATTTACCATTCGCCAAATTCGGCGGATTTTTCGCCTGGCTTATCTGGATGTTTTTACATTTGATGCTTATTTTAGGTGTGAAAAACAAATTACTTGTGTTTGTAAACTGGATGTGGAAATATTTTACTTTTGATCAATCACTCCGGTTAATAATTAAGCCTTCAAAAAAAGAATAATATATGCTCAACACACGTTTAAAATCATGGATCACTGTTAATGATGATTCAGATTTTTCTATTCATAATCTCCCTTTTGGAATTTATTCTGACGACACGGTAGCGCATCGTGTATGCTCAGCCATTGGCGAATACATCATAGATCTTTTTGAACTGGAAAGTTTTGATCTGCTTAACATGAACCGTTCCGTGTTTGAAGAACAATATCTTAATTCGTTTATTGAACTTGGTAAAAAAGAAACGAACCGTGTTCGTGAAAAATTAACCGAACTTCTTACCGATGAAAATTCTGTTTTAAAATCAAACACCGATTTTTTTAATAAGGTTTTTAAAAAACAAAAAGATGTAAAAATGCTTATGCCTGTTAAGGTGGGCGATTATACTGACTTCTACAGCAGCATTGATCATGCAACAAACATTGGCACCATGATTCGTGACCCGAAAAACGCGTTAATGCCAAACTGGAAACATTTGCCTGTTGGTTATCATGGGCGCGCCAGCAGTATTTGCGTGAGTGGTCATAGCTTTCACCGTCCAAAAGGACAACAGAAGCCACCCGATTCGGAAACGCCGGTTTTTGGTGCTACAAAATCGCTGGATATTGAATTGGAAACCGCTTTTATTATTGGTAAAAAAACTGAAATGGGCGATAGCATAAGCACAGATAACGCCGATGATCATATTTTTGGAATGGTATTATTTAACGACTGGAGCGCGCGCGATATACAAACCTGGGAGTATGTTCCTCTCGGTCCTTTTCTTGCTAAAAACTTCGCGAGCACAATAAGCCCCTGGGTAGTTACCCTTGAAGCTCTTGAACCTTTCAGAGTGAAGGGATATGATCAATCGCCCCCACTCCTTCCCTATTTGCAGTATAAGGGTGACAAAAATCTGGATATTAAACTTCAGGTGTATTTAAAACCCGAAGGCGGTAAAGAAGAAAAGGTAATTGAAAGCAATTACAAATACATGTATTACACCATGGAGCAGCAACTGGCCCATCACACCGTTAACGGTTGTAATATGAACGTTGGCGATATGCTGGCCAGTGGCACAATAAGCGGCCCGCTTGCCAGCGAATACGGCAGTTTCATGGAACTAACGTGGCGCGGCAGTAAACCCATTAAATTACAGGACGGCACTGAAAGAAAATTTATTAATGATAACGACACTGTAATTTTACGCGGCTACTGCGAACAAAACGGAACCAGGATTGGCTTTGGGGATTGCGCAGCCACGGTGTTACCGGCGAAATGACTACTTATTCTCTAGGAATCCAAATGCTTAATTAAAAGCGAAAGAAGACTAAAGGTTTAACCAAATAATTTCAATTTAGTAAACAAAAAAAACCGCCTGACACTCCTGCCAGACGGTTAATAATGCAAATACGACATTAGCCTGCATCTGCCTTAGTGAGTTTTGCACCAGTAGCAATAAGATTTAACAGTTCTTTTTTTGCTTTACCATTCATTGGGGGGAAACCCGCTGCTGAATGTGCTTTTTGCAAAATTGTACCACTGTATAAACGTTCGTGCACCACTAGCACACCCAATGAGGTAAACCAATTATTTATGGTTTCGTCGTCAGTTATTTTAAAGGCCGCCTTTAATAATTGAAGCGGGTAATTGTGCGGTTCATTTTGAGCCATTTCAAAAACAACCTTTGCAAGTATGTCTTTTTTTATAACACTCAAAAACTTTTTGATAGCTTCTTCTCTTTTCATGATTTAATTTTTAAAGAGGTGCAATACATTTCGCAGCTAAGGCATGTTCACCAACCTTGTTAATTTGAACCACCCTGAACCAATACAACACATTGCTTTCAAGGTTGCCGATGAAAGTAGAACTTACGTCCGTTGTCATGGCAATAACCCATGAATTTGAGTTCAGTGGATCTTTACAATGTTCCCACCTGTAAAGAGTTTTTGGCCTTGCTTTGCACTTTAAACCAACTGCGCCCCTATCATCGGGCAAAAACACTTCAAAGTCAATGGGGGTTTTAATGCCAACTTGTTTAACACTCATTGAAGCAAGGTGTATTATTTCCTCATTGCCGAAAGCAATACCTTCAACATAGTGCGCTAAGTCATAAAGTAACTTCATAACTATACGCTCCTTGTCGTGCATAATAGCGGTTTTACTTTTGCCACCATCCGTAGCTTCATTCCAGGCAATTTCAAGGTCATCAATAGCACTTGAGATAACTGCCAGTGACGGCATCGGGTTAATAAATATTGCCGGGTTACTGGCAATGGAATCAACAAACATTCTGCCTTTGTTGATTTTTTGTGGAACCGAAAGTTTACTTACATTCAGTGCCACTTTTTTAAATTGATTATTCATAATCTTTTTTTTTTAAAGTAACAGCTGAACCTGCTTTTTAATCCGAAGTCACCATGATAATGGCGGGATTCCATTTTTTTTCTGAACTCTTTGCCGTGTGCGAAGACCTGATAAGAATTTGCAATGCGTAAGCCGGTTAGCTTGTGAACGTGTATTGCAACACTTTTTCTTTTGCCTTCGTAGCGCTGTGCGCTAACGGGTTTTCTTTTTTAGCCTTTTAAGGCTTTTTATTTATTCATAAGCTCGATTTTTAATATTAAACGCTAAAACATAAAATATGTTACTTTTTTTACGGCCATTCACAGGGGTTAACAGCCATTTTCTTATAAGTGGTTAGTTTTTGACATTAAGTGGTTAGTTCTTACAGATATAGTAAACGAGATAGTTTAACGACGTACGTCGTTATCATTAAACCTTACGACGTAATGTTTACACCTTACTACAAAAACCGTTTACCTTACATTGTTAACATTGCCACGCACGAGGTTATATTCACATCTTACATGGAAATATTAATTACGTAGCGAACGAAGTATCCTTGCTACTTGGTTAATCTTTTGCCTTTTGAGGCAATGTTTAACTCGTACGTATAGATAGTTTTACGCTCGGAGGTAAACATTATGCCGTAGCGCGAAATGCTTACACCTTACGACAAAGACATTTAATTGTTAACCGTAAATATTTTTCCAAAAGCCGGAAGGATTATACCGTACATCACATACCCTTTGCCGAACGAAGTTAATATTGCAACGTAAGATGTAAGTATTTTATGCAAAGGAAAAAACATAATTACCTAAGATGTTAATAGTTTGCCGTGAGGCAAAATCTTTAATACAAACCAAAAACCTCTTTGAGCTAACTTAATTTGTTTACCCTAGTTTTTACCTTTACTGCTATGTTTGATATAAATATTGGCAGTAAAAGTTTACGTATTCAGAAATAGCTAACAAGATTTACAATCCTTTAATAGAATTTATAAGCACAGGCAATTTGATCGTTAAGCACGCGTTTAGAACATTTATTATTTTAACCTTAGCTATTTACGTTAACAATTGCAGAGTAAACGCTTTTTTCAATAATATTAGGTTGGAAGAAAAAGATTGAAGCCGAAAGGGTGTTAAAATGCGCAATGCTACGGCGCGATTATTTGACTTAATTAAAAGATTTAAAAAAAAGGCGGGAATTCCCGCCTTTAAAAAAAATTATTCTACAATCACTTTTTGAGTTATCCTGTGATTACCATTTTTAAGGGTAACCAAGTACAGACCTTTTGAGTTAATATCAAATGTAACGGTTTTTTCTGTTGAAAAATTTACCTTCTTATCTGAAATCAAACGACCAAGTACATCATACACCTCTAAGCTATATTCATCTTTGCCCTCTGCATAACTTAAATTAAAAGCTCCTGTGCTTGGATTAGGGTATATAAGAAGCTGACCGGCTATTTGTTTAACTTGTTCTTTAATTCCTACCGGCATCCAATCAGGACATTGACTACTGAAAACTACCGGACAAACTCTGTTGTTTACTGCCTGAGTAAGCGTTACACCACTTGCAGGCACATAAGCAAATTCACCGGATTGAGCCGGACCATAATAATATTTTGGGGTATTACCTGTATGATCAATATAGTGTTCAGGTGTTTCAGAATATAGGCTTACAAATTTGTTACCAGAAGAAGTTATTGAATCGCCAAAGTTTTTAAAAGTAGTACTACTGGAAGAAATACCATATTCCTGAAATTGAATTTCATTACATAGAAAATCTAAACTGTCGTGCAAATCCGAATCTGATAACAATCCATATGCCACATCAATAAACTTGTTCTTAGTTATTTCTGAATGCCTTTTATTGGAATAATTTGTACTGATTCCGGCATAAGAAAAATTACCAATTAAATTGTTATTAACGGTAAACCCAGAACTTGACAGTAATTCAATGGCCGTTCTACCATTTACAAATACGCTGTTTACGATTTTAATATGAGGTATTTCGTAGGTGTGCACCGGGTAAGCTGAATTAAAAAAATAAGAATCTTCAATGACTAAGCTTTCACTTGGATCGTAGCTACCTGCCATGTAAATTCCACCCCAATCATTTTCTTCGCATCCAAAAATAGCTGTGTTGTTAAAAGTAACGGCATTTCCTGCAGGTGCCAGTATGGTTGCTCCGGCACCCATTACCACAACACAATTTGAAAAGGTTAATGAAACACCTCTATCTAAGGGTTATATCACTATCAACGTAAACGGTATCAAAGCTATAAGTGGTATTAGCAGTTAAGGTACCGCTAATACCTCTTTGGCATGCTATTATTTCAGGATTTAAAAGCACAGTACCTATTTGTTTTAAATGATAAGTGCTGTCTGATTCCTTATATGTATATCGCGAAAAAAAATCGCCATGACAATCAAAGGTTAACATAACCGTTGAACGGGCAGGTAACATTATTGTATCCATATATGTAACATGCGTAAAGGTGCTTGCAGGAAAAACAGTATGGGTTGAGATGGCTGAAAAGTTCATTGACACAGTACCTGTTGTAGTGCCACCTGAATTATTGAAATTGATACGATATGGATATGGATTATCGTTTTGGTTCATTAACAGAACTTTAACTCCTGCTGGCTGTACAGCAGCAAACCCTTTTATACCATTATTATTTACACTGTATGAAGATGCAGGTGAAACACCATTATGATTATATGAACCTTTATAAATGTAACCTCTAAAATTATCGGCAATTAATTTAAAATGGTTATAGGTATGTTTTTTTGCACCCAGCGTTTGTTTACTTAAAAAACCAATGTCGGTAGCATAATTATCGGTACTGGTACCTTCAATGGCCGACCAAAAGTTAATATCGGTATTTTTAAGCATGCCTATACACATTAACTCAGCCCAGAACTGGCCCGCTATAAAACTGTTAGCACTGGTGCCCGATTTGGTTAAATCCTGTGCTTCAGTAACACCGCTTGTACCATTTACATCATTTGCGTAACAAAGGTTAGCTTCGGTAATTGCAACTGTTATTTTTTTATTGTTTTGGCTATTGTAAGCGGCAAGCCTGTTATTTAAAGTATCTAGTTGTTTTGAAAGGGGCTCAAAAGAATACCCTGTTGTTGCCGGTGGAAACTGGTTTTGAAGCGCATCTATTACACTTTTTCGTTTTGCCGGGGCAAAGTTACCACCATTGGTTGTAGTAGAATAGGTGGCCTGATTTGCAAACGGATAATAATGTATTGTAAATACATCTATGTATGGCAAAATACTAAAGTTACCATAAGGGGTATACCGGCCCATAAGCTGATCTACAAGCCGGTTTATCTTTTTATTGGCCGTGCCGCTTCCTGTGCTGTGGTTGTAATTATCGTAGCTTTCAAGTTCAGGGCCAATAAACCTTACTGTATCCCAGGCAGGGTAATTCCAGTGTGCTACCACGGAGTCATGATAGGCCCGTGTTAGATTATAAATTTTCTGAGCAGCCAAAGTGTCATTCCAATTATGAATATTACCCTCAGGTTCATTGCTGTAAATCCATTTGGTTACCGGGGAATGGCCTTGTGCCACAAGTGAGCCGTTTACTGCCGCTACAACAGAAGCTATAGCGCTGGCAGCTACATTAATGTTTGGTATATTATTCGGATTATAAGGCAAACCTAACATTGGAAAGCCTCCATTAGCATAAATCATTTTTGCTTTTCTTACAAGATCAACCGCAGTGAGAAAAATGTTTGATCCAGGCGTGTTAATATTTCCATCTAAAAGACATCTGTTTTCATATGCAATACCGTGATAACGCATGGTTTTAAAATTGCTTTCCTGCATTTTATTAAAGTTGGGGTAGTTTGGGTTATTCCACATAGCTTCAAGCTTTCCTCCCAAACCTGTACTTGAACCTATTGTATCTGAATAATTGGCATTTTGCCCAAAAGCGCCATCTTTAATTTTAGTCTGTGCGTTAACCTGTAAGCAGCAGAGCATGGTTGCGGCTAATAGTGTGATTTTTTTCATGCGATGTGATTGTTGTTTTTGTTATGTTTTTTAATAAGTTTTTTATGCTTATCTGAAACTCTTACAATCACCTATCGCCATTGTTTCAGAAGTTTACTATGACCTTTAATTCATAATCTCTTCTCTTCTTAATCTCACCCCGGGGGAAAATGAAATACAGGATAACGTGTTAAATTTACAAAAAAAATGTTAAGACAAAATAAACATGTAGACTTTTTGCCTCCTTATGGGATAATAGGTAAATTAAAGAGGTTTTTAACTGTTAAAAAATACCTTTTAGCTATACAAACACTATCTTAACAAAGGGAATGAAAATTTATAGATTACTAATAATGAAAAAATTAGTTATACTTCTGCTGGCTATTAATACTTTAAGCGCTCAAACAAGTGGTTTTGTTCAATCGAAGTCTTATGAATCTTATATACAATGGTTAAATCCAATAGCAAAGGATATTAAGGGAAACTTGTTCATTTCGGGTCAGACTGATTATTTTAACCAAAAATCATTTATTAGTAAATATGATTCTTTAGGTAACGAACAATGGACTAAGGAACTTAAGGGGTATAACGTCCCATATTCTTTGTGCACTGATAAAAGCGGGAATGTATATGTTTCTCTATATGCGGTTTCCTTAACCTTAGATGGTGTTTCTTACGCCAATAATAGTAGCGGCAACAATTTTATTATTAAATGGGATGGTGATGGTAATATGCAGTTCGTAAAAAAAATGCAAGACGGCTTAAGGTTTAATTTTGCAGAGATGACAAATAATCACGATGAGATTGTATTTACGGGCTACTTTACTGGACAAAAATACAATGGAATTGATTCGGTTAACTTAGGTAACAATATAATTCTTAAAGCAGACTATCAACAAACGCACTACTTTATTGGAAAATTAGGAACGAATGGTACCTTTAAACTCTTAATACAAGATGAGGCAAGCTTAGAACCATTGAAAACAAACAAACAGGACGAATGTTTTATAACCGGTTATAATTATAGTTATAGAATTATTGGCAAAGGTACTAACACAGTAAACCTTGCACCCGGAACCTTTATCTTAAAATACGATTCGCTATTTAATCTTGTTTGGGCAAAAAATAGTCTGTCTTGGTGCATAGCACCAGATAATTATGGTAACGTATATGATTTAAATCAGGAAGGTAGTGCTATATTCTTTAGAAAGTTTGGCCCTAACGGCGAGTTGATTTGGAAGTCAGATTCACTTTCTATTCCCGATACATATAAGATGGATATGGAATGCGGTGCAAATGGCGACGTTTATTATTCAATGGGTTTTAGGAATTATTTTAAATAT
>JAOQAF010000252.1 GCA_025963735.1 Bacteroidota bacterium | reverse complement strand
ATTGCCTGTGGATCTTAACTTTAAAAGTTCAAATTAAATTTAAATTAAAAAACCTTTCTGAAATTTTCAGGAAGGTTTTTTTTACGAGATTTTGGTGAGCTGACAAGCTCTTTGTTTTTTTATTAATCTTTAATGATTTTTTTAATCTCCGTTTTTTTATCGCAGGTAACTTTTATTAAATACTCGGCCCCGGGTAAGGCGCCAAGATCAATATCGATTTTGGTTCCTTTTGCATTTTGTCGGATTAATTCTTGTCCCAATAAATTGCAAACAGACACACTAAATTCTTTTGCGGGTGTATGAACTGTTACAGTTATTTTATCTTTCGTCGGGTTTGGAAAAACACTTATCAAAGAAGCGTTGCTGTTTGTGACATTTAACAAGCCTGTAATGATCGGAAGATCCGCTTGCCATATCCCCCGCCCGTATGTAGCGGCGCGTAATTTGTTGGCACCATAATGAATTTCAAGATGATCAATTATAACATTCGGAAGCCCTGTGCCAAAGGGTGTCCAGTCGCTCGCTGCAGCATCCCTTGTAAACACGCCGAAATCGGTTCCAATATACAATGCATCATTGCTTCCGGTTTGATAAACAATACAATTAACCGGAACGTTAGGGAGAGTTCCGGAGTAGTTGGTCCATGTGGTGCCGCCGTTTGAACTCATGAACACTTTATTGCCCGCTGAGTATCCCGATAAGGTAACAAATACAAGATTGGGGTTGGTTGAACTTATCGCAATATACGTAATAGCACCGGCTGTAGTAACAGGAAGCGTTCCCGTTATATTTGTCCAGGTTATTCCACCGTTGGTTGTTTTAGCTATCTTTCCAAGCTTGGCGGCATACACCACATTTGTATCTGCTTTGGTTACCGCGAGAGCAATAATACTATCAATAATCCCGGAAGTTGTATTGGTAAAGGTCATAAAGGTACCCATTGAATTTGACTTTTGAACTCCTGCACGCGTACCAATATACATGGTGTTTGGATTGAGCTGGTTCATGACATAGGGGGTTACCCACATGGACACGCCCGGAGAAGCCTGCGCAAAGGTATTCCCGCCGTCGGTTGATTTTTTTAAATTACCGGATTGCTGGCAGACAAAAACGTTTTGCGAATTATTATAGTTTACTAATGGTTGCATGCCGTCTCCACCAAAAACCTGGGTAATGTTGCCGGTTGAAATGGTTAGCCGGTTGCTTCCTCCATCTTGTGCTCCAAAATAAATTGTGTCATTATTCGACTTTGTACTTGCCAGACGATACACCTGCGCAATTTGTAAGCTATTGCTAAGGTTCGTCCAGCTTGCTCCCGCGTTACTAGTTGTATATATTCCTCCATCATTCGATGTATATAATTTAGTGCTGCTTCCGGGAAGGAAGGCCATTCTTTTTTGATCAGTATGTATATAATCAGGATTGGTAAATACTGTAGTAGTGTTACAGGCAAGGCTCCAGGTAGCTCCTGCGTCGGTTGAGTGTGCAATTTTTGTTGCGCCTACATAAATTTCATTGGCGTTCACCGGCGATATAACCATTGCCCTGTCGTAATAACCATTTATAAGTGGGTTTACCGTTGGGTCCGGGTTAGTCATGGTGGTAAAAGTGTTAGTCAAGGTCGAATATTTTTTAAACCCCCCCGTAGGCCCCCATAAATAAAGAACGCTGGTGTCGGCCGGTGTAACGTTAAAGCTTACTCGCCCATAAGCAGCATTAGGATACCCCCCGCCTTTATATGACCAGGTTGCACCGCTATTGTTAGATCGCCATAACCCCTGCGCGTCTGTGGCAAAAACCACGTTGGGATTGGAGGGATTAAATTCAATAGTATAAAAAGCCCCTGCTTTTACGTTCGTCCAGGTAGTACCATTATTAGTGCTTCTGAAAATCCCGGTATTAGTAGTTAACAAAAGAATATTGGTGCTTGTTGGATGAATAACTAAACGTTGCGCTATATTGAACTGGTTTTGGGTATAGCTAAGTCCTGTTGTGGTCCAGGTAATACCTGCATTGGTAGAAGTTAATACGCCTGCTCCAAAGTGGCCCGCAAGGGTTACACCAATTGAGGGATATAAACCTGCATTGGATGTTATTCCAAAATTGTCACCGGTTGCTATATAAATCCTGTTTGGATTAAGTGGGTCAATGGAAATATCCGAAATGCTCATGGAGGGAAGTAGATCTGTATTAAGTACAGACCAGCTTACTCCGCCGTTCGTACTTTTCCAAACCCCACCACAGGCCGCTCCGGCAAACATAGTTGTTGGATTGCCTGGTAAAAATGCGAAGCAGTTAACGCGTCCGGCGCCCGCAGAAGAACCAACCGCAACTGTAGATGATCCAAGCTGGGTCCAATTGCCAGCATTACTAGCGCGGGCTGCGGGGTCAGAATGTGTGACTTTATATTTATAATATTCATTCCATAAAAGCTCAGGTGAAGGAAATTTTCCTGTTGGATAAACCCTTTGTTCGTTAAACCATTCCCATCGTTTATATTGATTGTATTCAACATCTTCTCCCTCCTCTTCTTCGTTGATCATCTGGTCTTCTTTGTTTTCATAAAACGCTTGTAATTTCTTTTGAGCATCATAAAAATTAGGAACAGTTGATACATCGCTTTTGTTTTTTTTAATAACAGGTTTTTGGGCGCAAACCATGCCGGATAAGCAACAGAACATCAGCATGAAGTTTAATGGGGTTAAATGTTTTTTCATTGTATAATTTTAAGAGTATTTTTTTAAGAGGATAAAGGAGTTGTTATTAAATAAAAGTAAAGGTAATTTTTCAGGTGACGAAAACGCAGGCTAACTATATGTATGAACTCACTCAATAAGTGAGGATTTAACCCTGCTGAAAAAATTAGAGTATAATTTCCTACATTTATTCACTCGACTAAATGTTAAAAAAAGAAAAGAGAGTGTGAACTGTTATAATAGTCCTCATCTAAACTTAAACTAAAAACCTATGAAAAAACTACTCCTTCTTAGCACACTGTTAATCGTATTAACAAGCCTAGGACAAAAAAAATCATCGCTGCCTGATATATTTTATTCCTGCTGGTCAGCTTCCTATGAAGAAAATAAAGAAGGTTCACAGGAAAAACTTTACCGCCCATGTGACCATCAGTTTCCTATGAGCCGGTTCAGACAAAGCATTGTGTTTGATAAAAACGGAACCTGCAAAGTACTTCATGTAGGTGAAACAGACGCGCATTACTATGTTGATTGTAAATGGACTTACGATAAAAAGAAAAAAATTCTTGATATAAACGATGATAAGGGCAAAGTTAAAATGAAAATGAAATTGGTTTCAGTAGATAAACAAACATTAAAATTCATTTTCATCGATTAAACTTAATGATACCTTATAGGAATATAAGCGGGAAGTCCGGTGTGTTAGCTTATGAGATTGGAGATACTTATATTAAGATTGAGTTTAACAATAACGAGGTCTATCTCTATGATTATAACCGTCCGGGCAAGGTGCAGGTTAATAAAATGAAATTTTTTGCTGTGAGGGGTAAAGGGCTCTCTACTTACATAAGCAGATACGTAAAGAGTTTTGCTAAAAAATTAGGATAGGTTATGTCCGCTTTGACGTATGAACTAAAATAAAACCCATTGGAAATGCAATGAGTCAATTTATTTAGCGTTTAAAATTAAAGCTGCCAAACTTGTAAAAACTTGATGGTATAACCGTAGCCCTGCGGTTTAACAGTCACAAATTCATAGAGAATTTTACCTTGAACATTTTTTGAATGGGATTAATAAACCAATGCTTTTTATGGTTTTGTCTCGCTGTTTTAATGCTGTTAATAAAGTTTTCGACTTTTTCATCAGGACTTTCACAGTGATCTTCAATTAAAATTCCTTTTTTTCCGTCAATAGTTTCAATAGCGTAAAGCACCGAGTAATCTTTTGGATCTGTTTCAGCGGAATAGGTATAAAAACTTGATATTTTTAATTCCCTTGGTTCATAAATTTTTTTATGATCGGTAAGGATTGTGTATGAAGCAGAAGTTGTAAAGTTCTCGGTGAACCCCCTCCTTCTTAAGTTTTCGATGTATTGAATTTTCGAGTCCATGGTAGTAATTAATTATCTTTCTAATGAATACATAGCAAACCCGGTGCCATGCGGTTTTCTGAGATTAAATTTTAATTTATGTTTAAATTCCGGCTAAAAAAGTATCTACCACCCCCCCGTATGCCTTGTTGCCAGATAATTTTGACGATGACCCAAATAATCTGATATAAAAAGAAGCCAACGAATTATTAATCCTGTAACGGATAAGTTTAGGATCAGAGCGATACTTTATTAAGGTCTGGCGATGAAGTTTGGCATAATAAGATAATTTCAGGCATATATTTATTATAAAACACCCCGGCGTATAAAACATTCCCCAATTGCAATATCTAAATGGTTTTTCTATGTTAATGTGGGGAATCCTTAATCCAGGAGTTTCTCAAATATTAATTATTTTTACTTTTAAAAACCATGGGAAAAAAAATTAAAGAAGTTGATGCGTATATAAAAAAGTCGGCCGACTTTGCAAAGCCGGTATTGATTCATTTCCGTGAACTCGTACACAAAGTTTGTCCTGAGGTGGAAGAAAAGATAAAATGGAGCTTTCCGCATTTTGACTACAAAGGAGCGATGATGTGCAGTATGGCCTCTTTTAAACAACATTGCGCCATTAGTTTCTGGAAAGCCGCTTTAATGACAGATGCATCCAAACTTATAGAAAAAGCCAAAAGCGAAGAAGCCATGGGTCACTTAGGAAAGATAACTTCGCTGAAAGACCTTCCAAAAGACGCCCTACTTATTAAATACATTAAAGAAGGCATGAAGCTGAATGAAGAAGGCCAGAAACTGCCAGCCAAACCTAAAACATTAACTCAAATTACCGCTCCCGATTACTTTTTAAATGCATTAAAAAAAAATAAAGCCGCGCAAAAAACTTTTGATTCATTTAATGGTTCCAATAAGAAAGAATATATTTTATGGGTAACAGAGGCCAAAACAGAGGCTACGCGAAGTCAGCGGCTAACCACTGCTATAGAATGGATGAGTGAAGGAAAAATCAGGAAACTGGAAATACATAAAAAAATAAGGCTCCCGAAGGAGCCTTAATCTTTGATGGATCAACCTGCATCTGAAGTCTTAGTATTGGTAAGTTATCAGTGCAGTTCCATTGGTTCAGCCCCGAAGGAAGAAGGCAATGGGCAAATCATTCTTAATAATATATTTGTAAGAATTGTGCCAGCCAAAAAGCTTTGTTTTTTGTTAATTGTGTGGAAAGGGTTCTATAAAATGACTCACCTGAACCACTATGTGTGTCTTTTCAATAATTTTTAAGGCATTGTGTAAACCTACAAATTCTGTGAAATAGGCTTAAATGCTTAAAAGCAGGGATTAATTTCGTACCTTTGCAGCCTATTTTAATTAAAAATTTCGGACGATGATTTCTGTCAATGGTGTTACGGTTAGCTTTGGAGGCTACAATCTTTTTGATAATATTTCTTTTTTAATAAATCTGAAAGATCGCATTGGCCTTGCCGGAAAGAATGGTGCAGGTAAAAGTACCTTGCTTAAAATACTTGCAGGCGAACAAAGCCCCACTAAAGGCGAAATCGCTATTCCCAGGGATTGCCGCATTGGCTACTTACCTCAGGATATGATTCATCAGCATGGCCGCACCGTTTTTTCAGAAACCGAAACGGCATATCAGGAAATTCAACAACTAGAAGTACGGCTGGAACAAATTAATCATGAAATGGAAACCCGAACAGATTATGAAAGCGATGCTTACATGAAACTGATCGAGGATCAAACCGAAATTTATTCTCGCCTCGATATAATGGGGGCAGGCAATAAAAATGAGGAGATCGAAAAAATTCTGAAGGGTCTTGGTTTTGAAAGAAAAGATTTCGATCGTCAGACTGCCGAGTTTAGTGGAGGCTGGAGGATGCGTATTGAGCTTGCAAAACTTCTTTTACAAAAACCCGATATTCTTTTACTGGATGAGCCCACCAATCACCTCGATATTGAAGCGATCATGTGGCTGGAGGAATTTATGGAAACATTTCCGGGTTCTGTGGTCTTGATCAGTCACGATAAAACATTTTTAGATACTGTTACTTCGCGTACAATAGAAATTGTAAATCAAAAAGTTTACGATTATAAAACCAATTACTCACGATACCTTGTACTACGTCAGGAGAGAATTGAACAACAGGAAAACGCTCAGAAGAACCAGCAAAAAATAATTAATCAAACCGAAGTTCTTATTGATAAATACCGCGCTAAAGCAAGTAAGGCTTCCTTCGCTCAGTCTTTAATTAAAAAACTGGACAGGATGGAAAAGGTTGAGGTGGACGACATGGATACATCCTCGATGAACTTCCGCTTTCCGCCGCCGGCACATAGCGGAAAAATAGTTATTACCGTTGAACATGCCGGTAAAAAATATGGCGACAAACAAATTTTTAGTGACGCTAATTTTATAATTACCAAAGGAGAAAAAATTGGTTTAGTAGGAAGAAACGGCGAAGGTAAAAGTACAATGATGAAAATGATCGCTAAAAAAGTTCCCTTTGATGGAACGGTGCAATTAGGTCATAGTGTTCTTATGGGTTACTTTGAACAGGATCAGGAAGAAAAGCTGGACCCTAAAAAAACCGTTTTTGAAACTATTGATGAGGCCGCAGTGGGAGAAGCGAGAAGACAAGTTCGCGGACTGTTAGGTTCATTTTTATTTCGTGGAGACGATATAGAAAAAAAGGTTCAGGTATTAAGCGGAGGAGAACGCGGACGGTTAGCATTGTGTAAATTATTGTTGGAGCCTTACAATTTGCTATTAATGGATGAGCCTACCAATCACCTTGATATAAGATCTAAAGACATATTAAAAAAAGCATTAAT
>JAOQAF010000038.1 GCA_025963735.1 Bacteroidota bacterium | reverse complement strand
TTTTTGAATTTTTTAATAACCATTGTGCTGTGGCTTCAGCTACTCTTGCTACATTATCAACCGTGTAGTCCTTGGCTATGATGGCGCGCCATCCGTCTGTTCCAAATTTAATTGAGGTCATATTTCTTGTTTTTTTGTTATTTAAATTGAATGATTTCTAATGTTAGTTTTTGCGTAAGAGGCTGTATGATAGATTTTGTATGCCCCTTTTGCTTTGGATTTTTCTTTCTCGATCCCTTGGCTATAATTTGCTCATCTTTTATTCCTTCTGCCACCAGTGCTTCTTTAACAGCCCGGGCACGCGCCTCAGATAACCTTTTATAGAATTTCTTATTATCATCCGAAAAAATACAGTTGTTCAGTTTAATAACCATAGTTGGGTACGCGCTTAACAGCTCAACTAAATTTTTTATTTCTGTTTGAGAAGTTTTCAGTACCACTCCCTTATCATCTTCAAAAAATATATTGTTTAAAGTGGTTTTAGATTTCTTTGCCACCGGTGACAAATTAACAATGTTTCCTTTTTCAAAATTCTCTGTTTCTTTAAACAGATTTTTGTTTTCAGAAAGAAATAAATAACCGGGCGCCTGATAGGTTATGTTATTATTTTTACCGGAAGAAAGTATAAAAGAATATTTGCCAGTGGCAGCATCTGCGTGATAAATACCTTCGGTAAGCCCGGTTTCATTATTGGTTACGGTTATCTGAACATTTGACGTTACAGTGCCACCGCATGTTATTTGTCCTTTTAAAAGGGTAAGTGGCGTTTTTTTCTGATTAATAAAGGTGATGATATAATTGTCGGCGTTGGCTGCTTTTTCTTTTAATGAGTCTGCCTGCAATTGTTTTAATTTTTTCGCGCTTATAATCTTAGGCGTAATTATTTTCTTTTTATCTGCCGCAACTTCATAAAATGAATTTTCCGAACTGTTATCAACCGGATAACCAACTACAACTGGTTTTGCAATAGTTATATTGCTGTCGCTTATGGTACTAACATAATTATCAAAAAACTCTTTGGGTTTGTTTCTGTTTGAACTAAAAAATAAGGTCGTTCCATCAGGATAAATATAAGGCGCTACATCATCATAGGCTGAGTTAATTTCGGGTCCTAGGTTTACTGCCTTACCCCACTCGCCGTCTGGCAATTTTTTGCATTTATAAATATCCTTGCCGCCATACCCTCCTTTGCGATCGCTCACAAAAAAGAGTGTGTTTCCGTCGGGAGTCATGCATTCGTTAGGCTCCCATCCTGCAAGATTTGTGCTTTTATTAATTTTAGCCGGTACCGACCATTGATTATTTTTTAATTTGCTTATGTAAAGATTTCCGTCGCCTCTTTCGTTTTTATATGTTAAAATAATCTGCCCGTCAACTGATGAACCTATTGTTGTAACATATATAACGGTGTCGGGCATGGGTACATACACTGGTTTTTTAGAAGAATTATTTTCTTTACTTACAGTGTCAGGAGCAAGTGGCGTTTCTTCAAAAAAGGTGGCGTCTTCGGTTTTTTGTAATTTACTTACCGGAATTTTGTAGGTAAGAATCATGGTAGATTTGTCCTGAGACAGTGCGGTGGAGCAATATCTGAAAGTGCTGTCGATAGGCTTTCCGGGTTTATCTGCTATAAATTTTACAGGAAGGGTAACAAGATCTTTAAGTTCCTTGCCAAATTTGCACGTTTCTATTTTTCCATTCACTGCATTGAGCTGCGCAGGATCAGTTGGTTTTTTTTCTTCAATAAATGATTTATACTTTTCGTAGCAGTTAATAGCCTTATCAAATTTGTAAGTAAGGCAATAGGCATCTCCTAAGAATAGATAAGCTGTGGTGGGCGCGTCAGTAGGCTTTAAATCTGCATGGTGGGTAAGTGAAGGTGAAAGTTCAACTGCCTTTTCCAAATAAAAGGCTGCTTTTGATTTCAATGATCTCGATTTGAGGTAACAGGTTCCTACTTTATAATTAAGATTAGCATTTAAAGGATCTTTTTTTATTAAATCAGAATAAATTGCGAATGCCGGACCGAATTTGTTTGTTGAAAACAATTCATCCGCTTCAACCAATGTTTTTGCCGCATTCTGTGCGAATGTTGGAACAGAAAATAAGGTAAGTACTATCAGGGGTAATAACCTCATTGGTTTATTTTATCAAATTTATTAAGCTTGGCAGCGAGTTCTTCCATTGCCACCGGTTTAGAAATAAAATCATTAGCACCTGCCTTTAAAGCCGCATCAACAAGCGGGCGGTTATGAAGGCTGGACATCATAATAACCGGCGTAAAACATAAATGCACCGAACGGAGTACATTTACCAATGATAATCCGGAAATTCCGGGCATCATTATATCGCTTATTACGATGTCAAACTCGCCTTTTGTAATTTTAGCAATGGCTTCTTCGCCGTCTTTTGCTATATAAGTTGTATGACCCAAATCATCCAGGCAGTGCTGCAAGGCGGTAATGGTCATTTTATCATCATCAATAATTAATATTTTCATAATAGTATCTCAAAATTAGTTTTTAACAGGTGGTTCGGGGGTTAATTTCGTTAATCGGGGTTTTTAAATAGCTTAAAGCGATAAAAAAGTGTTGAATCTTTTGCGCATTTTTCAGCAGTAACAGCTGGTATTTTGCTTTTAGCGAGCTTATTGGCGCCCTTATCGATTTAATATATCCGAAAGGATATGCCGATGTAATTTTGTTATGAATCACAAATTGTCCATAATTTAAAACCAAACAACATGGAGAAAATAAATTTATTTATTGTAGCTGATAACGCATTAGTTGCTAATGGTCTTAAACATTATCTCCGTAACCAGTTTGGAGACATAAACATTTTTAACTTTTATGACAGCAGAAGTTGTTTAAAAAAGATTAAGAAGGATACTCAGGTAGTAGTATTGGATAACGTCATTCATGGAAGAAGTGGAGTAGAAACAATGCGTTCCATCAAAACCATCAATCCTGAAACTGAAGTAATTATGCATACCTCAGGAGAAGAAGTGGCTTCTTTTCTCCGTATTTTATATAAAGGAAAAAATTATCAATTTGGCCAAAACGCTAATTAGCTTTTGATTTTGCTGAAAAAAAATTATTCAGCGAAGTGGCATCTTTTTTGTTATACCTTTGGATATAAGGATTTTCCAAATGAAGGAAACTAGTAACATTAAGGAAAACATCGGCAAAATTAAGGTTCTGATTGTTGAAGATAACGTGCTTAATCAAAAGATGGCTTCGTTTCTCTTAAAGGGTTTGGGCTTTAATAACGATGTGTGCGTTAACGGAAAAGTAGCATTGGACAAGATTAAAACCACTAATTATGATGTGGTGTTAATGGACGTGCAAATGCCGGAGATGGATGGTTACGAAGCTACGCGCCAAATCAGGAATGAACTTAAGCTGCACATGCCAATTATTGCAACAATTGGAAACACTTCAGAAGAAGAAATAAAAAAGTGCCTGGCCAATGGAATGACGGATGTAATTTCAAAGCCTTTAAAAGGAGATGAACTTTACGCGATGATTAATAAACATCTTTTTCCCGAGAATGTTTCGGAAAATGTGAATGGTTCTGAGCTAGATTAAAAACTAAAAAATGGAAAAGAATTTAAATAATGACAAAAAAATAATAGATCTTACATACCTGATTGGGCTTTCGAAAGGGGATAATGGCTTTGTTAAAAAAATGATAACAGTTTTTCTGGAAGAAACTCCCAAGGAAGTTGATGTTCTGGAAGAGAGTGTTAACCAAACGGATTATGAGGTAATCAAAGCGTCAGCTCATAAATTAAAATCTACAATTCCTTTTATTGGTCTTGATAAAATAATTGGTAAGGAAGTAAATGAAATTGAATCTCTGGCCCGCGAAAACAGTGGTATTGAAAATATAAGAGCCTCGTTTAAAAAAATAAAGGAAAGCTTTGAGCTCGCTTCCGCTGAATTAGAAGCTTTCATGCTCAATAATTAACTTCTTATAAAATTTTATTCAATTAAACTACTTCGGTTTAATTAATTCTTCTATTTTTAAAAGGCTACCGTGTATCACTTCTTTTAGCTCCGCAAAATTGGCAGGCTTGCGTATATAATCCTGGGCGCCGATTTTGTAAAGCATATTAATCATATCCTGTTCGTAATGCATATCGCGCGGATAAGAGGTGGAAAACATTATAACCGGAAGTTGTTTTAATTCATCGGTAATTTTTATTTCCGATAAACATTCGAATCCGTTTTTACGGGGCATGTTTAAATCAAGAAATAATACATCCGGTAAATTTTTGGCGTTTTCATTCAGGTAATTCATTAATTGCTCACCATCATGAACCGTTTTAAGTTCAGTAGACATTGGAAGTTCACTCAGTGCTTCCTGAAATAGAAAACGGTCGTCTTTATCGTCGTCGGCCAATAAAATATGCAGTTGCTCGGTATTCATTTATTTATTATTTTTTTAAAGCGCGTCCAGTTCTTTTTGTAATTCTGCCATTGCCTGGTTGCAAACTTCATCAATTTTTACCAATAAGTTATTAATTAAAGGCGCCTCATCTTTTTTTGCGGCGTGCTCTTTTATTTTTTTTGCCATTTCTTCGTACTCCTCATTAATTCCCATAATTGAAAACGTTGGTATTATGGAGTGCGCTGCCTTTTTTAAAGAGTCCCAGTCCATATTATCAATGCTTTGCTTCATTGTGTCAATAAGTTTTGGGGTTTCCTCGAGATAAATTTTAATCATTTGTCTGATCATATCAGGGTTGCCCCGGGTATGTTGTTTCAGATATTCAAGGTTAACTATACTCTTATTATTATCAGCGGAATGGTTTGTTATTTCTTTATGTTTTTTTGATGGGACAGGTTGTTTGTCAATATATTTTAAAATTTTATTGTATAATAGTTTGTCGTCAATTGGTTTCGAAAGATAATCATTCATTCCTATTGCGCGGCATTTTTCTACATCGGCGGTAGTAACATCGGCCGTTAAAGCTATAATAGGTATAGATGATTTCAAAGTATTTCTAATATATTCAGTGGCCTCATAACCGTTCATTACGGGCATTTGAAGATCCATCAAAATAATATCAAAGTTTTGCTTCGACAGCAGATCGATGGCTTTTTGTCCGTTTTCAGCTATTACCGATTCAAAACCAAATTCTTTAATTAAAGTTTTAATTAATAATTGGTTCAACGCCACATCTTCAGCCACCAATACCCTTATATGATCCGTTCCTTCTTCTACTTCTATGGCTGTATCAATTTTCTTTTCAACTTTTTCTTTCGTCTTTTTAAAGCTCAGTACAAAGCTGAAATTTGATCCTTTATCTACCTGGCTTTTTACCTGAAGAGAGCCTCCCTGCGCGAGAACCAACTGCTTTACAATGGCAAGGCCTAAGCCTGTGCCACCATACACTCTGGCAGTACCGCTTGTAGCCTGCTGAAAATTA
>JAOQAF010000206.1 GCA_025963735.1 Bacteroidota bacterium | reverse complement strand
TTCGGAGACCGTGGCAATTCATAATTAATAACGCATGGTAAAAACTTTATGTCAATACCCCTTGCCATTAAATCGGTGGCCACCAGAACACGTAACTTGCCGGATTTAAAGCGGCTTAGAGATTCCTGCCGGGCCCCCTGACTTTTTTTGCTATGAATAGCGGACGCGTCAATGCCATTCGCTCTTAATTTATTGGCCACACTATCAGCTTTAAATACCGAGGATGTAAATACCAATACCTGCTTCATATTATTATGTTTAATCAGGTACCGAAGTAAGGGACCTTTTTTTTCATCGGAAACAAAGTAAGCGTGCTGTTGTATGAGGTCAATGTTACCGGTAGATTCATCCTCGATCTTTATTACTTCCGGGTTTTTTAAAAGGATAGAATTTATATTATTAACATCGTCACTTAAAGTGGCCGAAAACAAAAGGTTTTGTCTTATAATCGGTAAACGTGAAAAAATTTCGGCCATTTCATCTTTAAAGCCCAGATTAAGCATTTTATCTGCTTCATCTAAAACCAATGTTTTTACCTCTGATAAATGCACAGCTTTTGAAGCTATTAATTCCAGTAAACGTCCCGGCGTGGCAATTAAAATTTGAACGCCCTGCAATCGCATCATTTGAGGATTTATGGAAACTCCACCATAAACTGACAAAATATTGATCCTGTGGGGCAAATTATCGGCTAATAAATTGAATACTTCATTCACCTGGGCGGCTAATTCGCGGGTTGGAACAAGAACAAGAACACTTATATGCCTGTTTTTTAACGCCTGTTCGTCTTTAATTTTTTCAAGGATAGGCAAGGCAAAAGAAGCAGTTTTACCTGAGCCTGTTTGGGCAATGGCAAGCACATCTTTTCCCTGCAACACCAATGGAATTACTTTTTCCTGGATAGGATAAGGCTGTTCAAAGCCCTGTTCTGATAAGGTTTTTAGAAAAGAAGGGGATAAACCAAGAGAAGCAAAAGACATTTTTTATCAAAGATAATAAAAAGCACATGAACACAGCTTTATGCGGGTTAGGGTTTCACGCCGGAACAAATCTTTAAAAAGAAAAGTTAAAATTTTTGGGATAGCTATTAACGAATTTATTGATGACCAACGATTTATATAAATTCCTAAATGGGCATTTAAAGATTTTCCGGACTTTATTTCCCCAAACTTGTTAAGGATTTGAATATAATTAAGGATGGCAAGAATCTTGAGTGTAATTATTTAACGATCTAAATTTAAAACCATGAAAACCGCTATAAAATATCTAATCACTCTCTGTTTGTTCTTTGGTTTAAAAGCTACTGCGCAACAACCCGGAGATTCACATGCAATGGCAAATACGAACACAGTTAAAGGCCGCCATGAATTAAAGAAAGAAAATAAAATTAAAAAGCGCGAACGTAAAAATGCTAAAAACCAGGAGCGTGCCGCTTTTAAGAAAAGCCCGATCAATAAAAACTTTAATTTAGGTAAAAAATCAAAGAAACATAAGAAGAAGAGAGGCAAAGAAAAAGGAAAAACTCCTACTGGAGAAGAAGCAAAGAGTTAAGCTTTTTAATTAATTTGATTTATTACAAATTTATTAAGCGTTCAGAAAATGTTAGAATCGGTATTCGGTATTGATTCACTGAGCATTTACTGAACGCTTTTTTATTTTACCGGAAGCTTAACTACTTTTTTACTTGTGCCTGTAGTAATAGTCATTAAATAAATTCCGGGAGCGAAGTTTTTTAATTCAACCGGTAACTGAAAGGCTTTGGCAGTAATTGTTCCATAATCCTGAATCAGCCTTCCACATGCATCCGTTAACCTGAAGCTAATACTTTGCTCTTCGTTAAACGCCCGCTCAAAAATAAATTCATTATCACTTTTTGTTTTAACTACAAGTTCGGTCGAACTTCCTCCATTAGAACTTAAGTCAGTAAGAATACTTGTTACCGTTATTACTTTGGTAGTGGTATCACTGCACCCTGTACTGCTCCAGCAGATTAAAGTAACGGTATAGGTTCCCGGGAAAGAATAATAATACGTAGGAGAGCTATTAATGGAAGTTCCGCTGCCATCGCCAAAATCCCACAGATATGAAACAGCTCCTGATGATAAATTAGTAAAGGTAATGGATGAAAACAAATTAAGATCGAGCGTGTCTGCCGAATTAAACTGGGCATAAGAAGGTATCTGTGAATTTATCTGATATGTAGAGCTGCTGTTATCACACATGCCAACTGTATTTACTTCAAGATCGATAGTGCCTCCTGGTAAATTATTTAATGTATCAGCAGTTGTTTTATTAAGGCTTGTTTGGATGGGAGTTCCATTTGTGGTCCAGTAATAATTCCATGGTCCGGCGTTTGCACCCGAAGCAACCACTTGTCCGCTATTTAGTAATTGACATGAAGGTTGTGTCATAGTTGTATTAACCAACAGTGGCAGCATGGTAATGTTAACATCAAACCGTGCAACTGTTGTAGTGTCAGCCAAATTAAAAACATAAGGTGTAGTGCTGATATCGGTTGTAGTGTTCAAAAACTTATCATATAAATTAATGCAGGCTCCGTGCGGAAATGAAGTGAAACTCGGGGCGCTTATGGTATATGTTCCCGCGTAACCGGTTAAGGTTTTTAATGGCATTGAAAAATTACCTGCGATAGGTGCAACTCCATTTATCTGAAACTGGTCGGTTCCTTTTTCCAAAGCTATGGTGGGTGCGTATGGATCCTGGCCCCTCATTTTATAGGAATCGAAACCCTCATCAAAAGTATCGGTAGCTAACGGTTGCAGGTATAGAACGGTTTCATCATTAAATCCATATACACCGTCCAACACAATTCGAACTAAAGGACCGGCATTGTTATTAATTATATTTGTCTTAAGATATGTTGGATTACCGGCTACCTTGTTAGCTTCCTGCGCGGTTAAAGTCGCAGGGCCGGTTGAATGCACATAAAATGCCTGACTCATGGGGATTGTATTTCCCACGCCACCTGCACCTACAGCAGGACTGCTAACCCCGTTCACATAAGTTGCAAATCCGCCCGCTCCGGCATTTAAATCAGTATTATAAACATAAATTGCATTATCAATATTTGGAGTTGCACCTTTTAAAGCGCTCCAGCTAATTGGTGAAGGATAAGGATTATGGATCAGGTTCCAACCGTCATTAATTGGCGATCCAAAATTTGTATAATTAAGTGGAATGGTATTATTAAATTTTCTAACAGTGCCGGTTACATCAATGGTAATATCGGTAGTTGTATACTGGCCATTTCCAAAGTACACCCAGTACCCTTTATTACTCACTAAAGGATCAGTTATATTGCTTACAGGGATATATGACGCGGCTGCATCATATAAACCCGGAAAAGTTTCGTCATAAGAATACACCGAATAAAAACTTCCAGGAAAACCATCAGGGCATGTTGGACATGTAATTCCAAAATCGTCATTCCAATCGGCAAAAGTTAATGGAGAAGATATAGGGGTTCCGAATAAAGACCAGCCCGTGGTTCCTGCAGGCGCAAACCGCTGCACGGTAACATTTCCTGTAATATCACCCGAGCCGGTAATTTGCGCAATTCTTGCACACGCGGTAGCTGTAGAAACCATGGTAAATACTTTGGCGTTGGTATTAAAAATACCTGTTGTTAAAGTTAATGTTCCTAATAAATTTTCAGCGCCTGACAATGAAGCGCCCGCACTATTACTCAATGTAATGTCATTAAAGTCTGTAACGCTGGTTCCGCCAATGGTTTGAGGAGTGGTGCCGTTAAAATAAACCAGTCCGCTTCGTGAATTGAACGTGCCGTTATTAATAAAATTGCCTTTTACCGTTAGTTGATTGTTAGATGTACTTACATCTACAGGAGCTCCGGCAGTAATTGAAAAGTTTGCACTAGTAGTTACAGGAGCTGAAAATGTTTTAACCCCCGAACCGGTGAAGCATAAATTATAAAAGGTTTCACCACCGGCTTTAAAAATGGATTGGGCTCCCGAAGAACTAAAAGTTACTACCGCAGTCCCCGTAGTAAAGGCACCGCCAATATGATTCCATTTTCCTCCTAAGGCCAGGTCCATGTTGTTTACATTTAAAGTTCCTGTGTTTATAACCACATCGCCAACAACATTTAAAGTATTTGTATTAATTCGTGCGGTCACACTCGGACTGTTAACAGATAAATTTCCTATTGAAAAATTAGTATTGATATTAATGGTTTGTATAGAATTGGTAGCCGCACTTCCTATCTGAACGGTGCCTCCGGTTACCGATCCGTCAGGAACCGTATTAATAAAA
The DNA here is from genome assembly GCA_025963735.1 of Bacteroidota bacterium. Lineage (GTDB taxonomy): Bacteria > Bacteroidota > Bacteroidia > B-17B0 > Aurantibacillaceae > Aurantibacillus. The sequence goes on along the minus strand of JAOQAF010000206.1, from coordinate 42,757 downwards.
CCGAGGTCCTGCGCCCCGGTCCCTCCTTCGCGCGGAATAACCAATAGCCCGCCCGACATAATAAATTTTGAACCTGCGCCTACAATTTGAAAAGGCGCAATGGTAGAACTGCTGGAGCCGGAATTAGGTACTGTAACGGTTCCGCCGGTCATAGTAAAATAACAAAGGTTGTTGATGCCTGTTGCGTAATACTTTCCCGCAATATTTACCTGTCCTCCGGTTACCAATAAGGTGCCTCCGCTGGAAAGAAGATCTTCATCAGCGGCATTACCAACATTCAATGTACCGTTTGAAACAGTCATTTTACCTGTTAAAGTTATACCTGCGCCTGAGTTTAAAACCGCTGTGGCTGAATTAAGCCATACACCGCAGGTTTGAGGAATGGTGGTTAAGGGAGTAAAAAGAGTAATGGTTACCGGATTGATAGAGGATAGTTTAAATGTGCCGTTTATTAAAGTAAGAAAGTTGGGGGCCGCTGAAAAAGTAGAAGAAGCTACATTGAATATATTATTTGCAGAGCTTCCAAGATTCATCGTGATCAGATTAAAGCGTGTAAGTGCGCCGGCTCCGGTTAAGGACTGATTACCGTTTTTACTGATTGTTACATCGCAAAGGCTGTTTACGTCTGAGGCAAAGTCCAGGATGTTGTTATTTATTATGTTTCCTTTTACGTTAAGTGAGTGGGTAACATTGGAAGTTAGCTGTACATTAAAAACAGCATTGGCGCTAACCGTTAGGTTGTTGTTTATTGTGAAGGAGCGCGCCGTGGTTCCGCTAAACTGAAGCGTAGTGGCCGTGCCTTGTCCTACCAGCAAAGAATTACAGGTTGCTGTGGAGGTGATGGATACTACATGCCCGTTGGCAATTGTAACATCTTCTCCGGCCGAAGGAACACCTAATGGACTCCAGGTTGCCGCGGCACTCCAGTTACCTGTTGCCACTGAAACCCGTGAACCTGCTATGGTTGTTGCCTGAACTCCATTCAAGGGGTTGCTTAAACAACCTTCTGTAACGGCATATAGTTTCCAGGTATATAAAGTGTTGGACGTTAATCCTGTAACGCTTGCCGATACTGTATTTGCGGGAAGCTGAGAAACAAAATTAAAATTTATACCATCCGTTGAATTATAAATAACATAGCCCACTTCATTGGTAGCCCAGTTTGGCCAGTTGAGGGTCATGCTGCTTTGTGTCACCGATGAAAAAGTTAATGCTCCTGCCGTAGGGGTAGGGGCCGGCGAGGTAAAAACGTACTGAGAGTTGGCGGCAGGCATAGCCGATAAGTTATTTTGAACCGCGTTACTCAAACTGTTAGTGTTAACCGTTTGTAACATTTTTAATTCAGAAGCGGCCGGAATCACTCCCAGGGTAGCGCTGTTCATGCCCATGCTGTATGAAAACACTTTGGTTCCTGTATTCATGGTGCCATAATTAATAAGGATCTGTCCCGTTGTTTCAACGAGTTTAACCTGGAAATTGAGGCTGGGTGTAGTGTTTAAATATACCGCCATGTTTATCCATTCAATGGTAAGTGTTCTGTTTGGCGCACTACCGGTTAATAGGTATTTAATGCTGTTACCAAGTGCAGCACTTCCGCCTTGCGCTGTTAAATCGTCATAAAAAGGCGCAATGGCAGGGCGCGTGCCATTCGCTGCGCTGGAATTAGTGAACGAAGTATTATCGTAACCAAAAGCATTGGCCACAGCGCCCCCGTTATTAGCCGAGGAAGAAAAATCAATAAAGCCATTTGTGGATACACAAAATTGGGTGTATCGTGTACCATTATACCAAAAGTCAAAACCTATATCGGTAAAATCAGAACGGTTATCATCCTGAGTATAAGTGGTAATGTTACGCCAGTTATTAAAGGCAAAGCCGGATGCGCCAATGCTTGTATAGGGTACGGCAGTGTTTCTAACGGTAGAATAATTGGCAATGGATTGTGAAGATATTTTAGAACAGAAAACTAATAATAAAAGAAGGACTCTAGTCATTTTATGTTTTATTAACAAAATATCTTACATATGTAAGATTACTATAAATATATAAAATTTCCTTAGAGAACAAATGTTAAAAAGCAGAATGGGATAAAATACCTTTTGGCATTTTTATTTAACATTCATAATAATTAATTTAAAATTATATTTAATATCGTCTTTCAAATTATATGTCGCTTCAGCCCCCTCCCAATAAAAGCTCCTTTCCATCATTCGAAAAAAAACTATTTGTTGCTTTCGCCTTCATTGTAGGCGTACTTATACTTATTTTTTACTTTTCGCGAAAAAACAATAACTCTCTGGTAGAGTCCCAAAAGTGGGTTGATCATACAAAGGAAGTGCTATATCAAAGTGAAAAGATTAATTATTTGTTCAAAGGTATTGAAGCTGAAAGCCGTGGATTTTTAATTACAGGGTGGAATGAATTTAATTCTGCATTTACTTATGATACCACCGCAATAAAATCACACATCCGTCAACTTAAAGTTCTTACAGCGGATAATTTAAAACAACAGGCCCGTGTGCAGGCACTGGATTCTGCAATAAACAAGCGGGTTATTTTTGCCCTGGCACTTATGAAACTTCGTCAGGAGAAAGGGTATGAAGAAGGAAAAAAATTAATACTGGGTAAAGAAGGAGTGAAATTATCCGAGAGGATTGCCATAATTATAAGCGCTATACAAAAAGAGGAACAACTTCTATTGCAACAGCGTTCTTTAACTAACGGGCAAAGTATCCGGGCTGTTAAAATTATCACTCTTTTATTGCAATTGGTATTGTTTTTAGTGCTGCTAACGGTGCTCTTAATTGTAACTTCTACCTTAAGACAAAGAGCCAGAGTGCAAAAAGAACTAAGTGAAAGTTCCTCCTGGTTTTCAAATACCCTGGCTGGAATAAGTGATGGAATAATTGCAACAGATATTAAAGGTATTGTAAAGTTTATTAATCCGGTTGCCGAAAGCCTGACAGGATGGAAATTGGAAGAGGTAATTGGTAAACCTGTAAATGAAATATTTAATGTTTCGGACGAAGATTCAGGTGAAATTCAGGAAAACCCTGTCCATAAAACAATAAAAAACAGGAAGGCAACCACTACCTCGCACCGCGCCATTCTTATGCGAAAAGATAAAAAAGCAATTGCGATTGACGATAGTGCGGCACCTGTCTTTAATTCGCAGGAAGAACTTATTGGTGCAGTGCTGGTTTTTAGGGACGTGGAAAAACAAAGAAACGCGGGGAAATTACTTGAACAAAAGGTTATGGAACGCACTTCTGAAGTAGTAAAAAGCGAAAAAAGATACAGGGAAACATTGGATGCAATGCTTGAAGGGGTACAAATAATTGATAAAGACTGGAAATATATTTATGTAAATGAATCTCTTGCTAAACAAGGGCGCAATCCTGCATCTGCTTATATCGGGCACACCATGATGGAAATATTTCCAGGCATTGAAAATAGCGAAGTTTTTAAGTTCATACGTCAATCCATGACCGAACATAAAAGTTTTCATGTTGAAAATGAATTTGTTTTTCCTGATAACTCTAAAGGGTATTTTGAGCTTAGCATTCAGCCGGTTCCTGAAGGTGTATTTATACTTTCAATCGATATTTCCGAACGTAAACGGATTGAAGAAGAAATTAAGTCGATGAACGCGAATCTTGAGAAAAAAGTTGTAGAACGTACCGCACAATTAGAAACGGTGAATAATGAACTGGAATCATTTTCATATTCTGTGTCGCATGATCTGCGTGCACCCTTGCGGGCTATTAGCGGATATGCCACTATTCTTTCGGAAGATTACGGTGATAAAATGGATGAAGAAGGTAAAAGGGTTTTAAATGTGATTACCGATAACGTGAATAGAATGGGGCAATTGATAAACGATCTTTTGCACTTCGCCAGAATGGGCAAAGACGCTCTTCATAAAACCGAAATTAATATGGATGGTCTTGTTAAAGAGCTGGTAACCGAACAACAAATCCTGCTTCCCGACAAAAAAGCTGAAATTGAAATAAAGCCACTGGAAAATATTGTGGGCGATGTAAACATGATGCGGCAGGTAGTTGCTAATTTTTTATCTAACGCTATTAAATATTCTTCAAAGAAAGAAAAACCGGAAATTGAAATCGGATCCTATAAAAAAGATAACAGTACTGTGTTTTATGTGAAGGATAACGGCGTAGGATTTGATATGAAATATTACGACAAATTATTCGGTGTTTTTCAACGCCTGCATAACCAGAAAGATTTTGAAGGAACAGGTGTGGGTTTAGCCCTCGTTAGGCGCATAATAACACGGCATGAAGGTAAAGTGTGGGCCGAAAGCAAAATTAACGAAGGCTCTACGTTTTATTTTTCAGTGCCGGATAATAAGATTTAAAAGCTTAGATTTTTTTAAACTACATTTATTTAAATGTTGTTTTTACAACCTCCCATAAAACAATTCCAACACTCACCGAAATATTTAAAGAATGTTTTGTGCCCGCCTGCGGAATTTCTATAACACCATCGCAATCATTTATTACTTCCTGCTCCACGCCATACACTTCGTTTCCAAACACAAGCGCAAGAGGTTCATTAGTGAGTGAAAAATCATTTAACAAAATACTGTGTTCCGCCTGCTCTACCGCGTACACTTTATAACCTTCTTTTTTTAATTGATCCACAGCCTCGCTGGTTGAGCCGAAATAAGTCCATTTTACAGTAGAAGTGGCGCCTAATGCGGTTTTTTCAATTTCTTTATTGGGAGGTACACCCGTTACCCCGCAAAGAATAATTTGTTCTATTAAAAAAGCGTCTCCGGTTCTGAAAACTGAACCTACATTGTTTAAACTTCTAACATTATCAAGAATAACTGTAATTTTATTTTTTGGAGTGGTCTTAAACTCTTCCACACTAAGTCTGCCGAGCTCTTCGTTTTTAAGTTTTTGATTCATTCGGGTAACCGTCAAATTAATAAAAATAACTATATTTAAGCATTAAAATTTAGCTCTTTGTGAAGGTAAGTAAAGAATTTAAAATAGGTGTAGTGGTGGTTTGTGCAATTGCCGCATTCATTTGGGGTATTAACTTTTTAAAGGGCTCCAACCTCTTCACGCATAAATATTTTTTATACGCTGTCTATCCTAAAATAGATGGTTTAATTCCCGCCAATCCGGTTTTGGTTAGTGGTTATAAAATCGGGCAGGTTACAGATATCTCACTTATCAAAGGGCCTAATGCAGTTAATAAAGTTCTGGTTAAATTTCTTTTAACCGAAAACGTTGATATACCGAAAGGCTCCATTGCACGTTCGGTAAGCGCTGATTTATTGGGGCAAAAAGCGGTTGAAATTATTTTCAGCAAAAATCCGGAGTTTGTTAAAAACGGCGATACACTGGTTGCCGAAACCGAATCGGGTTTTAAAGAGGCGCTTGATAAAAGAATAGCACCAATACAAGCCAAAGCTGAAAATCTCATAAGCAGCATGGATAGCGTTATTATGGTTGTTAACTCCATCCTGAATAAAAAAACGCGTGATAATCTTGATAAATCTTTTGAGGGAATACATAAAGCTATTTCGAGTCTGGAACAAACTGCCTACAAGCTTGACGATTTGATCGGTTCTGAAAAAGCGAAAATCTCATCCATGTTAACACACATGAATGCCATAACAGCCAACCTTGATAAGAATGGCGAAAAAATAAACAACATTATCAGCAACATCAGCAACCTGAGCGATAGCCTTGCAAAGGCTCAACTCAAAGATGCCATTGTTGATGCAGATAAATCTTTAAAAGAACTTAATACCTTGCTTTCAGGTATAAACAAAGGTCAGGGTACCCTCGGTAAAATGGCTAAAAACGATTCACTCTATAATAACCTTAATAAATCTTCAGCCGACCTCGACAGATTTTTAAAGGATCTTCGTCTTAACCCTGAACGTTACATTCACTTCTCTGTTTTTGGAAGAAAGAAAAAACCTTCAACGGAATAAATCATATGATAAGCTCATTAATATTTAGCATACTCTTATTAGCTGCAGGTATTTTTTTTACTATCAATGTAAAAAAAATAAGGCGCAACATATTAATCGGACGTGATGTTGAACTTCCGCGTAATAATGGCGAACGTTTTAAAACCATGATGCTTGTTGCCTTTGGTCAGCAAAAAATGTTCGCAAGACCCGTGCCCGCATTACTACATTTGTTTTTATACGCTGCCTTTATAATTACCCAAATAGAATTAATTGAAATTGTGGTTGATGGCATTACCGGCAGCCATAGGGTATTCAGGCCTTCCATTCACGGCTTTTATACTTTTATCGTGAGTTTTATAGAAATTTTATCTGTTCTTGCTTTCATAGGCACAATTGCTTTTTTAGCCCGGAGAAATTTATTGAAAGTGCCGCGCCTGGTTAAACGTGAATTAAATGGCTGGCCTAAATTAGACGCTAATCTTATTTTAATTGGCGAGCTAACTTTAATCTGTTGTATTTTTATGATGAACGGTGCCGATGAGGTTTTATACCGTCGGAATTTATCTCATGCCGCAAACCTGGGAGATGGCTCTCTGGGCTTTTCCATCAGCGGCCATATTGGTCCCTTATTATTCGGTGGATTATCTGATAACGGTTTGCACCTGGTTGAACGAATCGGTTGGTGGGGACATATACTTATGGTTCTTGGGTTTTTAAATTACCTGCCTTATTCAAAACATTTGCACATCGTGCTTGGTTTTCCAAACACTTATTTTTCGAACCTGCATAAAAAAGGCAAATTCGCAACTCTTGAAAGTGTTACTGATGTTGTTGCTCCAAACTTTGATCCTGCTTATGTTCCTAAAACCGATCCTAACCATCACCAGCGCTTTGGTGTTAAAGATGTTCAGGATCTTACCTGGAAAAATTTACTGGATGCTTATACATGTACCGAATGTGGACGGTGTACAAGTGCTTGTCCGCAAAATATTACCGGTAAAAAATTATCACCGCGTAAGATCATGATGGATACGCGTGACAGGCTTGAAGAAGTAGGGAAGAATATGGATGCCAACAAAGGAACTTTTGTGGATGATGGTAAATCGCTTTTTGATTATATCAGCAACGAGGAGCTGTGGGCATGTAATACGTGTAACGCCTGTGTTCAGGAATGTCCGGTGAATATTGATCCACTGGCAATTATTATGGACATGAGACGCTTTCTGGTGATGGAACAAAGTCAGGCACCAAATGAATTGAATTTAATGTTCAGTAACACCGAAAACAACGGCGCCCCCTGGCAATTTTCACCTTCAGACAGAGCTAATTGGTCTAAGGAAATATAAAACATTAAAATAAGCATGACACCAATTATTGTAAAAACAATGTCAGAAATGATGGCTGCAGGTGAAACTCCGGAGATCTTATTCTGGGTAGGATGCAGCGGAAGTTTTGATGACCGCGCAAAAAAAATAACCAAGGCAATTGTAAGAATACTGGATCACGTTAAAATAAAATTCGCCATTTTAGGAACAGAAGAATCCTGTACCGGTGATCCTGCAAAACGTGCGGGAAATGAGTTTTTATTTCAGATGCAGGCCATGCAAAACATAAATGTAATGAATGGTTACGGCGTAAAAAAAATTGTTACAGGTTGTCCTCATTGTTTTAATACCATTAAAAATGAATACCCTTCTTTGGGAGGAAATTATGAAATTGTACATCATACGCAATTAGTGCAGGAACTCATCGATCAGGGCAAACTAAAGGTAGAGGGCGGCGCTTTTAAAGGAAAGAAAATTGTGTTTCATGATCCCTGTTATCTTGGAAGAGGAAATGATATCTATGAAGCCCCCCGCGAAGTAGTACAAAAGCTGGATGTAGAACTTTCCGAAATGAAGCGAAGCCGCGCAAAAGGTTTATGCTGCGGGGCCGGTGGTGCTCAGATGTTTAAAGAATCAGAGCCCGGCAATAAGGAAGTAAATGTTGAGAGAGCGGAAGAGGCGCTCGCTTTAAACCCTGATGTAATAGCTGTGGGTTGTCCTTTTTGTAATACTATGATGACCGACGGGGTAAAGCATTTTAATAAAGAAGATAAAACAAAAGTGCTGGATGTTGCGGAAATGATTGCTTCTGCTATTGATCTTTAATTTCAATGATGAATAATTTTTTTTATTTAATTTTTGTTGCCTTTATTCTTTTGGTTTCCTGCAAGCCCTCTGCAGACGATAAAGAAATAGCGCAGCTTAATTCAAAGGCAGATAGTTTAAGTATAAAACTTAATTCTCCGCAGTTAAAAGCTGTAAACGCGCAATTGCTTAAAGACCCTAACAATGCCCAACTTTATAATAAAAGAGCAACGGTTTATATTGATCTTAAGCAACTCCATGAAGCAGTGGGCGATGCCCTTAGAGCTATTAAGCTAGACAGTACACAAGCTGATTATTACAATACACTGGTGGATGCTTACTTTGCCCAAAATAAAACACGGCAGGCAAAAGAACTTCTTGAAATCATGGAAAAAAAATTTCCTGATAATACCGCTTCGCTGTTAAAGCTGGGCGAATTATATTTTCTTGTTAAACAGTACCAAAAAGCTATCGAATACGTTAACAAAGCTTTGAAAGTAAATGAAAATCTTGCTAAAGCATATTATTTAAAAGGAAGTATATATCGTGAAAGCGGCGATACCGCGCGCGCTATTTCAAGTCTTCAAACGGCAATCGAACAGGATAATAAATTCGAAGATGCTTTTTATGATCTTGGAGTTATTTTCGCGGCAAAAAAAAATCCTTTAGCGCTGGAATATTACAACAATACTTTAAAGGTCAATCCTTCCAACGATAATGCAAAATACGCAAGAGCGAAACTGTTACAAAATTTAGGCAAGCACGACGATGCCATAGTGGAATATGAAAAAATTCTTGAATCAAATAAGAATTGCGAAAACTGTTTGTATAACCTGGGCGCCATTTATCTCGAAATAAAAAAAGATAACAAAAAAGCGCTTGAATATTTTACGCGTGCTATTTCTGTCAACCCGAATTATGTAGAGGCCTATTTTGCGCGGGGGTATACCTATGCCCGTTTAAAAGACAAGCCCAGCGCTACCGCCGATTATAAAATGTGTCTTCAGCTGCAACCAAATTACGGGCCTGCAATCGAAGGACTGCGTGAGTTGTAGGCTTTAATTCGATAAACCTACCTTTTCGTGTGATGAAATTATTTCAAATCCATGATTAAAATCATACATTTGATAGAATAACTTATTAACCTTAAATGGGCTTAGATAAAAAAATTGTTGGAATCGCATTACAGGGTGGGGGTGCTCACGGAGCTTTTACCTGGGGTGTGTTAGATCGTTTACTGGAAGAAGAAAACCTGGTGGCGGAAGCCATGTGCGGAACAAGCGCGGGCGCGGTTAATGCCGTTACATGCGCTTATGGTCTTCATATCGGCGGACCTCAAAAAGCAAAAGAGTTATTGGAAGAATTATGGCGTCGTATTGCCCTAAGTGGCAGTTACATGTTTAAGCCCGGAACTTTTGATAAAGTATACGGAAGCGGGGATATTTACAACAGTGCGGGTTATATGTGGTTCAACGCCATTTCACAGGTTCTTTCGCCTTATAATTTCAATCCTTTTAATTATAATCCGCTTAAAGATATTCTTGAGAAGCTGATTGATTTTAAAGAACTTCAGGCCTATAACAACAAAAAATTATTTATTTGCGCCACCAATGTTAAAACAAACAGGGCAAAAATATTTTCAAATAAGGAAATTACAGTTGATGCTGTAATGGCCAGCGCCTGCCTTCCTTTTTTATTCCAGGCGGTTGAAATTGAAGGTCAGTTTTACTGGGATGGAGGATATATGGGAAATCCTCCTATTTCTCCGCTGATTACCGGAACGGGCTTGCATGATATTGTTCTAGTGAAGATTAATTCCATTAATATTAATTCAGTTCCTACCACGGCTCGTGATATCGCTGATCGTGTAAATGAAATTTCCTTTAACAGCAGTCTTATCAACGAAATGAAACTCATACATTACAGGAATGAACTCATTCGTAACGGCATATTAAAAACCGATAATAAGGAAAACCGCGAAATTTTTGTTCATACCATCAGCGGGTACGACGCTTTAAGTCAGTTAAATTACAGCAGTAAAATGAATACCTCATGGGAGTTTTTACTTGATCTTAAAAACAAGGGTCGTAAAATTGCCGAAAACTGGCTTGCCAATGATTTTAAAGAAGTTGGTGTTAAATCTACATTTGATGTGGAACAACATTTTTTCGATAGAATGTAATCGGTTTTCTTTAGATCTTACTCTCCAATGTCTTAGCAGGAAGGATTTAATTTTCTTAGTTTTGCTTTAGATTGAGTCTTCATGAAATTATAAAATTTATTTAATATGCAAGCAGCACGCGTATTTACATTTTTATTTTTTCTTTTGGCTCAGGTCGTCTCCTCTCAGGTTTTTTACAGCATAAATCCCGATTATTTAAAATCAAAACAAGAAGGTAATAACGCTTTAACGCGTTACACTTCTTCCTATCCTGACACTTCCATTAATATCATTCATAATTTTTTACCGCGTAATTATATGGGGAATGTGGGAATGCCTTCACCCATTTATGTTTTTAATTATGGAACTTCTGAATTAGGATTTAGATTTACGCCCTCCGCTTATTCTAACGATATTTTTAAAGAGGAGGAGGTAAGTTATTACCGCAGCAAAGGACCCTACGCAAGCCTTACAGGTATTGCGGGAAGCAAAAAAATGCAAGCCCTGAAATTAATTTTTACGCACACTTATAAAGACAAGGTGAATATTGCCGTTAAGTTTAACCGTTATACATCGCTGGGATATTATTTAAAGCAACAGACGTATACAAATAATCTTTTTGTTTCAAGCAATTACACAAAAGCAAATAAAAGAAGCGGATATTATTTTTATTTTTTAAATAATGGAAATAAAAATCAGGAAAACGGTGGTATCACGTTTGATACTTTAAGCCAAAAAGATCTGCTTAACGGAAAGGATCTGCTGCCTGTTAAACTCACTTCTGCGTCACGTGATAATAAAGAGTATAAGGCCATGTTTAATCCATGGATCAGATTAAACAACGCAAATGATTCAGTAGTTAAAGTTCATCAGTATCTTCAATTAAAATCGAAGGTTGCCTTTAATACGTATAAATATAAAGATGCAAATCCGGTAGGCGACAAATTTTATAATCTAATTTATCTGGATACTGTCCAAACATATGATAGTACGCGGATTTTGAAATTCAGTAACGAAATAAATTATTCTATATTAAGCACTGATAAAAATGCAGGAGTATCATTAGGATACAAAAATGAGTTGAATCAGGTATGGCAAAAAGCCGACAGTTCTTTTAGTAATAATTTGGTTCTTGCCGATGCAGTTTGGAGGAAAGCAATGCTCTCTTCGGATTCAATCAAAAATCAAAAAGGTTTGTTTGAAACAGGTTTTAATGCTTCCTATATATTTAACGGCGCTAATTCAGGAAATTATAAAGTGGAAACTAAAAATAGTTTTACTTTAAACCGGACAAAACAACATTTGATTTTTCTGAATGTATTATACGAAAAAAGAAGCGCCGACTATATTTACAACTATTGGGTAAGCAATAATTTTATCTGGTTCAATAATGGTTACAGGCCACAGGAAATGTTTCAGTCGCAACTAGGCTACGTTTACAATAAAAGTTTCAGTCTTACTTTTCTTTTTCAGAATATTAAGAATTATTTATTTTTTAATAACGTGGCAATGCCGCAACAACATGCAAAGGCATTGCAAAATGCAGGAATAACTGCCAATTATTCAATTGTTTTACTTAAACATATCGGAATTACGGTCAACGATATTATACAAAGCACTACCAACGATGCTTATGTGAGTGTTCCTAAAAATATTCTAACCGCGAGGTTGTTTTATACAGGCAGTCTTTATCACAATAACCTTCAATTGCAGGTTGGCGCACAATTGCAATATTATCAGTCTTTCTACGGTTATGGATATATGCCTTCTTCCCAGGTATTTTATTTACAAGACAGGCAAATGACCGGCGAGTATCCTTATTTGGATGTATATTTAAATGCAAGGATAAGACCAGTGAATATATTTTTAAAAGTGGAAAACGTGTTGCAGGGTTATGCAGGTAAAAGTTATTCGTTTGTTCCGGGATACTATCAGCCCGACCGCGCTTTCCGATTCGGAATCAGCTGGATGTTTTTTGACTAAACAATTTGTAAATTTTTAACGGATTATTGATGATGATACTTTTCTCCCTTAAGAATAGTATAGGCCCGGTATAATTGTTCTGAAAAAAACAATCTAACCATTTGGTGCGAAAAAGTCATTTGTGAGAGAGCCAATTTAAAGTTTGCCCTTTTATAAATCAGCTCATCAAAGCCAAACGGCCCACCAATGAGAAAAATAGCCCGTTTAACGGAGGCATTTTGTTTTTGCGATATGTATTTTGAAAAATCGATGGAGTTAAACTCTTTACCTTTTTCATCCAGTAAAATGAGGTGATCATCCGGGGCAATTTCATTTAAAATTAAACGTGCTTCCTCCAGCTTTTGTTCGTTATGTGTCCGCTGTCTGATGGCTTTTGGCACGTTAATTGTTATAATCTTAAAGTCAGTGTAGTTGTTTATGCGTTTGGTATAGGTATCAATCCCTTCAATCAAATAACTATCCTGGGTTTTGTCAATCTGAAGCAGCACTACTTTCATTAGAGCAATAAGGGTTTAGGTTGACAAAGATGGGAAAAATAGTATAACTTTGTAAAACATAAATGAAACTAACGATCAGCATATTTTATTTTATTTTCAGCCTCTTTTTTTCCGCCGCTGAAGTGCCTGATGAAATTGTGGCTGCCTTAAAAATTGGCAAATCGAGTGAACTTGTTAAATATTTTGCAGAGAAGGTGTCTGTAAAAATTTCAAATCAGGAAGATGTTTTAAGTAAACCCCAGGCCGAAGCTAACATTAAATATTTTTTTGAAAAGCACGCAGTAAAGGCTTTTTCATCTTCCCATATTAGTTCTATGAACAACAGCGCGCAATACATCACGGGCACGCTGGAAACCGCTAACGGTAAATTCAGAGTTTCGATACTCATACGTAATAATTTAATTTCTCAATTCAGGATTGAAGACGATAATGAATGATTTTGTTAAGTTTCACCGAAAGCATTTTAATTTAAGACAGTTTATTTCCAACGCTTTTAAAGAAGATATTGGCGATGGCGATCATACTACGCTCTCCATCATTCCTAAAAATCAAAAAGGATGGATGCAATTACTTATAAAGGAGGATGGCATCATTGCCGGCGTTGAAGCTGCTGAACTTATTTTTAAACTGATTGATAAAAAAATAAAGTTCAAAAAAGTTTTTAAAGACGGTGATAAAGTAAAAAAAGGTCAGGCCGCTTTTATCATACATGGCAACACTCAAAAGCTTGTTATGTCTGAACGTTTAATTTTAAATATCATGCAGCGCATGAGCGGTATAGCAACTAAAACCGCGCATTTACAGTCATTATGCAAAGGCACTAAAGCTAAAGTAATTGATACCCGTAAAACCACGCCCGGCTTCCGGTTTTTTGAAAAGTGGTCGGTGGTTATTGGTGGCGGCGCTAATCACCGCTATGGATTGTTTGATATGATTCTTATAAAGGATAACCACATTGATTTTGCGGGAGGCATTACCGAAGCCATTGATGAAGCGAACTCTTATCTGAAACGCAAGAAGAAAAAACTTTCAATTGAGGTAGAAACAAGAAATATTGAGGATGTAAAAACTGTTCTTAAACACGGGGGCGTGCAACGCATTATGCTTGATAATTTTACTCCTGAACAAACTCTGCAAGCTGTAAAATTAATTAACGGAAAGTACGAGGTAGAATCATCAGGCGGAATAACAGAAAAAAATATCAGCGCATACGCGAAGTGTGGAGTGGATTTTATTTCGATAGGAGCTTTAACACATCATGTAAATAGTCTGGATCTGAGTTTAAAGGCCATGAAGCACTAGTCTCTGACTACACCATCCTTCGGGCCTTTTTAATGGTTTCGTAGGCTTCCACTATTTTTTGAAATTTTTCTTTTGCGCCTTTCTGATATTCTTCACCCATGTGACTTACTTTATCGGGATGGTATCGTACCGCCATTTGACGGTAGGCTTTTTTAATCTCTTCTTCTGTAGCGTTAGGTTCAATGCCCAGTACGTGGTAATCTGAATTCACATCACGGTAGAACATGTTCTTAACGCTTTCAAAATCACTCGTTGGAATTTCGAGCAGGTTCGCAATTCTTTTCAGAACCTGAATTTCCGTGTCTGCTACATGTCCATCGGCCTTAACGATTCCAAATAAATAATGCAGGAGCTGTATGCGCACTTCCACCTGCATCCGTAGACGGATATCCTGACAGATTTTTTCAACAGGAATTTGCGGTGCATCTAAAAAGTGTTTTAATATTTGCAAATGCTGGTTGGTAAATTGCGGACCGAATTGCTGCGCAAAAAAAGATTTAATAAATTCGAGCTCCGCTTTAACAGCACGTCCATCGGCCTTCATTACCAGGGCGGAAAGAGCCATGAGCATGGTGGCGAAGTCTTCATGATTTTGAGCGGCGTGCTGTTTATAATAATCAAAGATGTCTTCTCCGTTGTCTCCTTTTTTAACGCTGATCACCTTAAAGCTATCAATCACCGATCCAACAACAAACCCAATAATAAGTCCAAAAAAATTACGGCCTAAAAGAAAAAAGCCAATGATTGCGCCTATGAATTTAAACATATCTGTTTTTAAAAATGAAAGGCAAATATACTACATACAGCTCAAAATACACTATTGAAAAGGGCTCGAGGATTGAAGGCTGTTACACGTGAAGCGCGGTATTGAATGCTTTCAGGTAATTATTTTTATTTGCCTCTACCGAATATTTTTCAATCACAGTTTTTCTACCTTCTCTGCCAAGATCTTTTCTTAGTTGTGAGTTTTCAATTAAATTGCTAAGAACCTTTAACCATTCAGAAGGGTGGTTTATGAGAAAGCCATTGATGCCGTTTTTTATAATTTCTGAATTTACACCTACATTGCTCATAACGGTTGACACTTCGCAGGCCATGTACGACAAACCTTTTAAGCCGCATTTCCCTTTCGACCATTCATCATCCGGCAAAGGCATCAATCCAATATCAAAGGAATTCAGTTGGTCCACTTCGGCTGCTTCAACCCAATCTAATGCTTCTATGTTAAGATGATCGTTTTTATAATTTTTATCACCAATAATTTTGAAATTAATTCTATTTCCATATTTTTCTTTAAGTTGAATTAATACAGGAACAATTAATTCAAAATGCTTAATTGTACTTATGCTGCCGCTCCACCCCAGTGTTAGGGTTTCCTTATTGCGTAAATTATATTTTGGAATATGAAAGTCGGTATCAATAGTGGTTGGTATAATGATTGTGTTTTTATTGAATGGAATGCTTTTATTTGCAAGGTAGGTATTGCCGGCTATAACAAGGTTTGCATGCTTAACCGCTTCGAAAATTTTTTCTGGTTTTTTTAACCACTGCCATTTTCTATTTCCCGGACTTGTATCTGCAAGCCATATACTGTCATCAAAATCAAAAATAACTTTAGCTCCTGAAAGCGCGGCTTTTTTTTCAACGAAAGAGGTGCCAAGAAACATTGTTTCGCGCTGAATAAAAACTATGTCGAATTTTTTAAAGTGCCGCGTGTCATTAAAGCGCTGCAAAAAAGTTTTAGCCAGAATTAAAAATTTAGCAATAGTATTTCCTCTCGAATAAAAAACGCGGTCTGCCTTTTCGTTTAGTAAATACGACCATGAGAATATAAAACCGTTTTTTTCTAAAAAGGGGATATATTGTTCGAACCTGTATCTCTGACTGGGAGAGCGGCCGGGGCGATGCGCGCAAAGAATTAATACAGATGGCATTACTCTTCTATGTCAAGTCTGAATTTGTGCAGGAACCTGTGAAGAACCGGCGCGAATAGAACAGCTACACTCGTTAAAAAAGCAACGCCGCTGTATACCGCATAAATGGAAGCGAAAATTTTTCCGCTATTGCTTATGGCTTTATCAACCGGACCCATTCCGGTTAAGATCATGCTTGCATTATAAAGCCCATCCACCCAACTCAGTTTAAAGAAATACATATAACCAAGAGTGCCAATAATAAGGGAAAATAATATAACTATAAAAGCTGCAAAAATATTTCGTAAAAGTGCAGACGCAAAATGTTTAATGTGCGGAAGTCTTTTAAGCCCTGCAGGCCTCATTATTGCCCGAATTTAAAACCAAGTGTAGCGCGGCTTCCGGTTTCTGCAACCTGTAAGTGTTTTACATCTTCAAAAGTTAACTGAACCAGATCTTCTTTTTTGCGTTTTTCTGAAGGCATGGAAGCCAAACGTAAATTTTGTTTCATAACTATATCTCCTACAACTTGTCTTGCCGATCTGGCATTACCAAAAAATACATCGCGGTTTTCAAATAAGCCGGTAAGGTATTTTTTTATTTGCTCTTCGGCTTCAGGTGTTGCTGTTAAGTTTTCCTTGATTAACAGATTTTTAGTTATTTGCCATAATTGATCAGGATTATAATCTTCAAAGACAAATGTTTTATCAAAGCGTGATTTAAAGCCGGGGTTGCTTTCAATGAACAAGTGAATGTTTTCAGTGTAACCCGCAACAATTACCCCGAATTTTCCACGCTCATCTTCCATTCGTTTTAAAATTACCTGGATCGCCTCCTGTCCGTAATCATTGGCAGATCCTTTATTGGCCAAAGCATAAGCTTCATCAATAAATAAAATTCCACCCATGGCATCTTCAACAACACCCGCTGTTTTGGTGGCTGTTTGTCCAACATATCCCGCAACTAATCCTTCACGGTCAACCTCCACAACATGCCCGCGCTCTAACACACCTAACGCTTTATAAATTTTGGCAATTATCCGGGCAAGAGTAGTTTTGCCGGTGCCGGGATTGCCTGTAAATACTGAATGCAAAGAGAATTTATTTACAACGTCTTTGCCGGTTTCATTATAAAAACGAATAAGCTTAACAAGCTCCTGCACGTCTTGTTTAATTTTATCCATGCCTACCAGATCATTCAATTCAGCTAAAGCTTCGTTGAGTTGTTTATCATTGATGGCCAGTTTTAATTTTTTCTTTTGCTCCGTTAAAAATACCTGCTGTAAATCTTCAACAAGTATGGTTGAAAGTTCTTCATTGGAAAGAGCAGCAAGATCGCTTGATTTCATAATGCGTAAACCCATATCCAGTTTCGCTTCATCTACTACTGCATTTACAAAACGAGCGTTACCAAAATTCTCATCGCGTTTGCGGTAAGCTTCGGTTAATTGTTCTTTTAAATAAAAATCAGCGTCGGGTGAAAAATTAATCTGTTTTTGTTTTGCCGCATATATTGCAATCTGATAAAGTTCTTCGGGCATGTAATCATCAAAATGAAAATAATGCGCGAAGCGCGACTTTAAGCCGGGGTTACTTTCAATAAAATGGTTTATCTGTTTTGGATAGCCGGCGCCAATAATGGCAATATCACCGGGACCATCACTCATCTCTTTTAAAAGTATTTCAATAACTTCTTTACCAAAGTCTTTACTGTCATCGTCAGAACGGGCAAGAGAATACGCTTCATCGATAAACAAAATACCACCTCTTGCACTGTCAATCATTTTTTTGGTCTTGGGCGCAGTTTGTCCAATGTACTCGCCAACCAGGGCGGCACGGTCTACTTCAACCACATGACCTTTAGTGAGAAGGCCCATCTGGTGGTAAATTTTACCAAGCATTTTAACGATGGTGGTTTTACCTGTGCCCGGATTTCCGGTAAACATACTATGAAGCGCAAGTTTTGAAGAATCATCAAAACCTTTTTCTTTACGGAGTTTTGTAAAATTTAAATAGGTAATATTTTCGCGGATCGACT
Source organism: Bacteroidota bacterium (assembly GCA_025963735.1). GTDB lineage: Bacteria > Bacteroidota > Bacteroidia > B-17B0 > Aurantibacillaceae > Aurantibacillus. Next base: position 24,779 of record JAOQAF010000206.1, on the reverse strand, counting down.
TCTTGACATTATCAAGACCAATCAGAGCGTCGAGTTCGGCAAGTAATTCTTCAAGGGTTTTCGGATTTTTAGATTCATCAACTTTGGCGTTACTGCCCGCAGATGAACTTCCCGAAGCCACCGCCTGCTCAATTGTTTTAAGAATTGGAGTTTCTCCTTCTTCGGCCTGAGGGCCGCATTCAAAAGTGGTTGCTGCCACCAATACATCATTAAAGACTACCTCCACAAGATATTTATCATCAGTCCATATTCCTCCACTATCACTACCCCAGGCCTTTTCAAAGGTATAGGTATAATCCATTTTGTTCGAATCTACAAAACCTGTTTGTGATAAGGATGCTTTTGGTTGTCCGGCATCATCATAAAAATTTATGAAAATTTCATAGTGATAATCAAGCGGAGTTATGTTTTTAAATTTTACTTCGGCCCACACATATTTTGTTTCAGCTTTGCTGAAAGTTTTAAGATACTTGCGGTTCCTTTCCTGCCATCCGTTTGAATGACTATCGTATAATTTAATGTGTTCTATTTCAAGATATGGATTTGAAGTATTGGTTACAAGACCAACATCGTTTACATGATAAACATTTTCACCTATAAAAACGTTGTCGATGTAGGCCATCCATTTATAACTTCCTTTTTTCCAGAAACTGCCTTTTGTTTCAACCCCCCAGCCATCACGCAAATAAAAAATATTTTCATCTTTCTTAACTGTGATTATTACTTCGCGGTTGCAGAACTCCTCTTTTCCTTTTATGTCAAAACATTTTAAATTTACTTTGGCAGTCCAGTCTTCTTCATCAAACAGTTTATTATAAAGCGCAAGTTCGCATCTCACATAATCTATCTCTTCCTTATCAAAACATGAACGGTAACGTTTTAGGTTGTTTACCATCCATTCATTATTACAAAAAGTCAGCAATGATTTAAATTTAAATCTCTTCTCCATAGGTGGTACTATTATTTATATAAAAATAAAAATTTTACTTGATTATTTAAAACATTTTTGCTGCGGTATCACTTATTTAACGTTAATTTTGTTTATGAATTTTGATATTATTGAAATACTAAAAGTATCAATGGTTTTGTTCGCAGTCATTGATATTATTGGCTCAATCCCGGTAATAATTTCACTTAAACAACGTACCGGAAGTATAGATGCATTAAAAGCTTCATGGGTTTCGCTGGCTATCATGATTGTTTTCCTCTTTGTGGGGAATTCCATACTCGATATCATCGGAATTTCAATTGGCGATTTTGCCATCGCAGGATCGTTACTTATTTTTATTGTTGCGTTTGAAATGATATTGGGAATTCAGATAAATAAAGATACCATGCCCAATTCCGCATCTGTTGTACCTCTCGCATTTCCTTTAATAGCTGGAACGGGCACACTTACCACCTTACTTTCTATTCGCGCCGAGTATAATATTTTGTCTATCATCATTGCCATTGTTTTAAATGTAATTGTTGTTTATTTTGTTTTACGATATCTTAATCTTGTGGAAAGGTTTTTAGGACCGAGCGGTATAGCCATACTTAAAAAAGTATTTGGTATTATTCTTCTTGCACTTGCAATTAAATTATTTCGAAAACATACAGGCTTATAATGTCACAGGGCGTTACTACCATTCTTTTACTTATAGGGTCTAATACGTTTATGACCATTGCCTGGTATGGGCATTTACGTTTTAAAGACATTGCCCTACTTAAGCATTCGGGTATAATGACGGCGGTGCTAATCAGCTGGGGTATTGCCTTTCTCGAATATTGTTTAATGGTGCCTGCCAATAAATTAGGAAGTAATATCAATGGCGGACCATTTAATATGTGGCAGTTAAAACTCATACAGGAAGTAATTTCAATTTCGGTTTTTGTAATTTTTACATTACTGGTTTTTAAAACCGAAACTCTAAAATGGAATCATGTGATCGGATTTTTTTTCCTGTTTGTGGCTGTTTATTTTTTCTTCAGGAAGTAACAGGCATTCTTTTTTAATAAAAAATCAAGCTGCACTCGTTTACCGTTCCGGTTTGTTTCTCTCTTTACTTTAAAATTTCAACTGCATGAAAAAATTAACTCTTTTTTTCGTCCTTTTTATCGCGTGCTTTCATTTTTACCCGCAATCTTTTGTTCGTTCAGAATTAACAACCACCTTGTCAACCCCATGGGAAATGACCCTTGGGCCGGATGGTTATTTATGGATTACCGAACTCGGTGGCGAAGTTTCGCGTGTTGATCCAAACACCGGAGCTAAACTAACTGTTTTTAAAGCCGCCGATTATTGTCCCGGTTATCCGGCCGAACAATGCCCCGCCTGTTATCAGCCCAATATTGGCGTGGGAACATTAGGACTTACACTTCATCCTGATTTTTTAAATCCTGCAACAGCATTTATTTATTTCGCGTATTCTTATAACAGCGGTACAACAACAAGCCCTTCTACTAAATTTAAAATTGTTCGTTTAACCTGGAGCGCGGTTACAAATTCGGTAACAGCTTTTAACGATCTAATTAATCAACTGCCTACGGGCTATGATCATCTGGGAGGCAGGCTGCTGGCGGTCACTCAAAACAGTACCAATTACCTTTACTTTTCAGTAGGCGATAACGGTGTTTCTGAAATGAACGCGCCGGGATGTTATAATCCCCCAACTTTAAACCCCAACAATTATGTTCAGGATACCGCATATAAAAACGGGAAAATTCACCGGTTTAATATAGATGGCTCTATTCCCGCAGATAACCCTATTCCCGGAAGTTCTGTTTTTACACGCGGACATCGTAATCCGCAGGGTTTAATTTATAATAAAGGTGTGGAATTGATATATGATATTGAGCATGGTGACAGAACCGATGATGAAATTAATATATTAGAATCCGGAAAAAATTATGGATGGAAAAACATACGCGGCTATCATACAGATGATAATTACCCGGGAGAAGCGGCAAGTATAAGTAGTTTTACTCCGAACCCCGGAATAACAGGAGATGGGTTGAAAGAAGCCTTTTTTTCATGGTGTGCTACCCCGCAACCCACCGTGAGTAATAATGCCGATTGGTGTACCGTAGCGCCTTCTGACGGTGTGTATTATAATTATAACGGCAATGGCATTCCGGGTTGGGATAATAGTTTGCTGGTTGTTACTCTAAAAAACGGAACAGCTACAGATCAGGAAATGTATAAATTTCAACTCAGTCAGGACGGTTTGAGTTTAGTTCCCTCCACAAGTGTGAGTCCGAATCCGGTACGGTTTTTTGGCGCTGATCAGGCTCTTAATGGACGCCTGCGTGATATTGCCGTGTCGCCCGACGGAAATAAAATTTATCTGATTAACAACGGAGGGGCCGACCGCGATAAAATAACCGTTTATACTTACAATGTAACAGCTATAAAAGAAAACACAATAAAATCATCTGAGCTGGAAGTCTTTCCAAACCCGGCAGAAACCAGTGTAAATATTAAAACAAGTTCTTCAATAAGTAAGGTGGAAATTTTAAACTTATTAGGGGAAGTAATTTATGCTAAAAATGGTCACGTAACTTCGGTTAACATGGTAGATCAGGCGCGTGGCTTATATGTTCTTAAAGTGTCCTACCCATCAGGGAGAACGGCATTGCGAACTTTTGTAAAAGAGTAAAAAATTTTTAAACAGGGTTATTCTTTCACAGCTGCTCATTCTTATTATCTTTGTGCACTTTTAAAATTAAATATGAAGCGTGTACGAATTAAAGAACTGCTAAAAACAAATCCTGAAAATCAGGAGGTGCTTGTTAAAGGCTGGGTAAGAACATTTCGCAATAATCAATTTATTGCCCTTAACGATGGCAGTACGAATAGTAATGTTCAAATTGTAGTTGATTTTAATAGTACTCCGGAAGAAATTTTAAAAGGGATTACCACAGGAGCTTCCATAAGTGTAAAAGGCAAACTTATAGCCTCGCAGGGGAAAGGTCAGACGGTGGAAGTGGTGGCAATTGAGGTCGAAATTCTTGGCGACAGCGACGCGGAGAAATTTCCTTTACAACCAAAAAAACACAGTCTTGAATTTTTGCGTGAAATAGGTCATTTGCGTTTTCGTACAAATACTTTTGGAGCTATTTTTCGTTTGCGAAACAATCTTGCCTTTGCCATTCATAAATTTTTTAATGAAAAGGGCTTTGTTTACATACATACACCAATCATTACGTCGAGTGATGCAGAGGGCGCAGGTGAAATGTTTCACGTTACAAATTTTGATCTGGCAAATCCACCGAAAACTGATAACGGTGAAATTGATTATAAACAGGATTTTTTTGGTAAAGCAACCAATCTAACGGTTTCGGGCCAGCTTGAAGGAGAATTGGCCGCCATGGCGTTCAGCGATATTTATACATTCGGACCAACTTTCAGGGCAGAGAACAGCAACACTACACGTCATCTTGCGGAGTTCTGGATGATAGAGCCGGAGATGGCTTTTTTTGACCTGAATGACAACATGGATCTGGCTGAAGAAATGATGAAGTATGTGATTAAATATGCTTTGGAAAATAACGCGGAAGACATTGAATTTTTAAGTCAGCGCTTATCTGAAGAAGAAAAGCAAAAGCCTCAGAACGAAAGAAACGAAATGACACTGATTGAGAAATTAAAATTCTGCATTGATAATAATTTTGAACGTGTAACATACACACAGGCCATTGAAATTTTAAGAGAAAGTAACCATAACAAAAAAAAGAAATTCACTTACCTTATTAATGATTGGGGAGTGGATTTACAGAGTGAACATGAAAGATATCTGGTTGAAAAGCATTTTAAAAAGCCGGTTATATTAACAGATTATCCTAAAAACATAAAGGCGTTTTACATGCGTCAGAACGACGACGGTAAAACAGTAAGAGCCATGGATATTTTATTTCCGGGAATTGGTGAGATTGTTGGAGGCAGCCAGCGCGAAGAACGTTTGGATAAACTGGAAACACGAATGAAGGAAATGAACATCCCCGCAGAAGATCTTTGGTGGTATTTGGATACAAGACGATTTGGAACTTGTCCGCATGCGGGATTTGGATTGGGGTTTGAACGCTTGGTATTGTTTGTAACCGGAATGACAAACATCAGGGATGTGATTGCTTTTCCGCGCACACCTAAGAGTTGCGAGTTTTAATGGCTGACGATGCTTATTAAACCCAATACTGGCACAAAGTTTGAATGAGTTGTTTAAAATCCCATTGTTTAAAATGAAGAAGTTAATCTGTATATCTCTAATTGCCATTGCCGTATTAAGCGGTTGTAAAGGAAGTTCTTTTATAACTCAACGTTATACTGGTTTTTCTAACGCCTCGCATACTAAAAAAGGTGAAGATGTTAAAGTAAACACAAAACAAAAGTATTCCATTCAGATCGTTCATCGTGAAAGTAAACCTGTAGAAGCTTCAGAGCCGGAACCTGTATTTTGCTCTAATTCCTCTTCGGTAAAAGAAAGCATGCTTAAAGTAAAACCTCACAGTTTAACATCACAAGACGTGAATAGCAAATTTTCTTGTAACAGCATTTCTAAAGCCAAAGTAGAATCCGATAACACAATCAATAAAAAATCGGAATTTAAAACAAAAAAAACTTTTAAGGAAAAAGTTCAGTCGGCCAAAGGAGCCATCAGCACCACTTTAAAAATTGTTTTGTTTTCAGTAATTCTCGCAATTGTTGTTGGTATTATAATTCTTGTTGTTTTATTAGGTTAATTTTACCTAAGAAAATTTGCATTAAGTGAATTAGCGAATTTAGAAGTGTTGAACTATTCCGTCGTCAACCAAAAAAATCTTATGTTCAACTTTCATTTCGTTCAATAATTTATTCATTCGCTCAGGATGGGTATCGGTTATAAAAACCTGTCCAAACGATTCTCCACTCACCATTTCAATTAGTTTTGTAAAACGCTCTTCATCCAGCTTATCATATATATCATCCAGCAACAGTAAGGGCTTGGTGCTTTTTTGTTCTTTAATAAATTCAAACTGCGCCAGTTTTAAAGCAAGTAAATAAGACTTTTGTTGCCCCTGTGAGGCGAATTTTTTTAAACTTAAACCACTGATTAAAAACTCAAGGTCATCTTTATGCGGACCAATGGTTGTAAAATGCATGGCCCGATCTCGGGTGAGTGATGTAAGCAGAGCCGTTTTAAAATCTCTTTCACCCAAACTGTTTTGATAATTAAGAACCACTTCTTCTTTACTGTTACTTATAAACCTGTAGTGGCGGTTAAATAAAGGTATGAAGCGTTTTAAAAAATCCTGACGTATTTCAAAAATCCCCTTTCCGTGAATAATGAGTTGCTCATCCCAAATTTCAAGTGTTTCAGAATCAAATGTCCGTGATTCATGAAATTGTTTTAAAAGGGCGTTACGTTGTTTAAGAACATGGTTGTACGAAATTAGTTTGTCCAGATAAACTTTATCATATTGCGATATAATCCCATCTAAAAACTTCCTTCTCACTTCGCTGTTTTCATTTATTAGTTCGGCATCGCTTGGCGATATCATTACCAATGGAAACTGGCCAATATGCTCGCTTAGCCGTTCATATTCTTTCTTGTTTTTTTTAAAGATCTTTTTTTGATTTCTTTTTATCCCGCAGTAAATCTCAATTTCTTCACCAAACTTGTTAAAATGACCTTGCAAAACAAAAAAAGCCTCGTTGTGTTTTATGTTTTGAGAATCAATAGAATTAAAAAAGCTTTTACAAAAGGATAGATAATAAATGGCGTCGAGTAAGTTAGTTTTACCCATACCATTGTTTCCAACAAAGCAGTTCAACTTTTTTGAGAATTTTTCCTCGAAAGAGGAGTAATTTTTGAAGTTTATGAGCGATAATTGCTGTAAATACATGAAATCAGGGCAAAAATACGGTTATTTTACGCGGGGAGAGAACCCTAAAAAAAATTTCAGATTTAAAGTAAAAAAAACTATCTTCGCCCACTAATTTTAAGTACAAATGTCTGATTTAAAAGAAGAACAAACGGTTGATAACAACGAATTTGATCAAAATGTGGAAGAAACAACGGAGGAAACTCCCGCTGCAAGGCCTATAGATCCTAATTTACAGGGTATCCAGTTGTTCTATGAAAAAAACAAAAAAGCTGTAACCTATGTTGGTGGCGCTTTAGCTCTGTTAATTGCTGTATTTTGTTTTTATAAACTTTATTATTTGCCTGAACAGGAAAAAGAAGCCGCAAACGAAATATTTTGGGCGCAGCTTTATTTTGAGGCCGACAGTTTTAACATTGCTTTAAAAGGTAATATAAATGTTATGGCTCCTGAAGGTCAAAAAACCATGAAAGGGTTTGAAACTATTGCTGATGAATACAGCCTTACTAAATCAGGTAGTCTTGCAAATTATTGTGCGGGAATTTGTTATTTACGCACCGGAAAATTTGAACAGGCAATTGAGCGTTTAAACAAATACGACGGAAGCGATGCAATTGTTGCTCCTATTGCCATTGGAGCGATTGGTGATTGTAACATGGAACTGAACCGTGTGGATGACGCTGTAAAATATTATCTTAAAGCCGCCGAAAAAAGCAATAATACATTTACATCTCCTATCTATCTTAAAAAAGCTGGTTTCGCTTATGAATTAAAAGGAAGTTATGCCGATGCACTGAATGTATATGAACGCATAAAAAAGGAATACGGTAAAAGCACAGAAGGCAAAGAAATTGAAAAAGATATTGCCAAGGTAAAAGCGTTAGGCAATTTGTAAAAAAAATTAATCATTATCAAAGTCCCGCTCCGGCGGGACTTTTTTCTTCATACAATGAGCAGTGTAAATAATAATCTTTCATGGAGCAAAGGTGCGGCGGTTCCCAAAGCATCAGAATACTCATTTGGTATAGTATGGGCCGAATGGAATGAGGAAATAACAGGAGCACTGCGCGAAGGGGCGTATAAAACACTATTGAGTAACGGTGTAAAGCCTGAAAATATTTTAATTAAAGCAGTTCCCGGAAGTTTTGAGCTTACGCTTGGCGCGCAATGGTTGGCCGAAAAAACAGAAGTTGACGCCATTATTTGTTTAGGTTGTGTAATTCAGGGAGAAACAAGGCATTTCGATTTTATTTGTAACGCAGTTGCTCAGGGTATAACTGATCTTAACCGTGAATACAATATGCCCGTTATTTTTGGAGTTCTAACTCCAGAAAACCAGCAACAGGCTATTGACCGGGCAGGAGGTAAGCATGGCAACAAAGGAGATGAAGCTGCAATAACTGCTATTAAAATGGTGGCTCTTGAACATTCGTTCTAAACATTTTTTAAATTTGCCTTAGTTAAGAAGCACTTGCTATAAAAAGGAATCCCGTGTAAATCGGGAGCTGTCGCGCAGCCGTAAGAAGGCAGTAGAAATACTCAACTTTAAGTCGGAATACTTGTCTTAGCTATTTATTAAATAACCGCTCGCGATACACAGCGGTGACTTGGGAAATAATTTTATTTTTTAAGGATAACAGTATCGTTTTAATATATGAAACGATTTATTTTATGTTTGGCCGCTCTGCCTTTATTTGTAAGCGGACAATTTGCACCGGCCGCAGGTCAGCCCGGCACTTCAGCAATTAAAAAAGACAGCTCAATAATTATTAACTGGGCGGTTGGATGTAAAATTATACGCGGGTTACAGGACATTAGCAATCTTTCCGGAGGTTACGCAACAGTGGGCGATAGCAGCAGCGCCATTGGTCCGGCCGACGGTGTAAATGTTGTGAGTCTTGGAGATGGAGGAAGCGCAGTGCTGAGTTTCCAAAGCCCCATCACCAATTTGCAGGGCACAGATTTTTGTGTTTTTGAAAATTCATTCGATCCCGGGTTTCTGGAATTAGCTTTTGTAGAAGTAAGCAGCGATGGAATAAATTTTACCAGATTCCCGGCTACAAGTAATATTCAAATTACTTTGCAAATCGGACCTTTTGATACTAACAGTGATCCTGCAAAAATAAATAACCTTGCAGGGAAATATATTGGTGGCTATGGCTGCCCCTTTGATTTACAGGAATTGGCGGGAATAAGCGGACTAAATATTAATGCTATCAGTCACGTAAAATTAATAGATGTTGTTGGATGCGTTCAGTCGCAGTACGCATCATTTGATCAGAATAATAATAAAATAAATGATCCATGGTCTACTCCATTTCCTTCAGGGGGCTTTGATCTTGATGCAGTGGGGGTAATGCATCAGCTGCCGTTGTCTCTTAGCGAAAAGAATAAATTTGAGAGTTCACTAAAAATTTTCCCGTCTGTTACAGATGACGTGATCATTATAATAAATTGCAACGAAAAAAATATTAGTAGTTCGCTAATGAATGTATCGGGCAAAATAGTGTTCAGTAAAAATTTCAGTGGGAATCGCGAGTCCCTTTCCTTAAAGGAACTGCCGGAAGGAGTTTATTTTTTATCATTAAGAGAGTGCGATAACACCCTTACAAAAAAAATAATCAGGATTAATTAGTTTTTTACTTTTAAAAAATTAAAATCAACTTTCCGTAGTTTCTCATTCTCTGTACCTTCAATTCGCACGCATAAAAAATCCGGTTGTGGGTTCTTATAAATAATGCGCTGCGGAAAATCATGATCCTTATTTACAAAACTAAATTCTCCTTTATCAAATTCCATAAATTTAAAAAAAACCGGACGACCTTTATTTTGATCGCTGACCGCGGCACTATAAAAAAGTTCAGAATTTCTTTGAACGAGTTTAAGCCTTTCAGAAAATACAGTATCTGCGTTTGAAATTACAAATCCCCGACCGGTGAGTAAAGTGTCATTTTCTTTCTTCCAGATTTCATAAGAAATTCCCTGATTACTAACAGACTTCCAGGTTCCTGCTAACCAGTTGAGGTTTTTAATTGTAATGCCTTTCGAAACTGCATCATTGGGAAAAAAATTATTTTGTAGGTCAGAACATGAGGCCAAAATAATCATTAATATACCACCAAATAAAATTTTCATAAATACAAATAAAGTAAATTTAGTAAAAGGAGCTTGAAGTATAAATAAAATTGGCTTTGTCCTGTAATGATTTTAACTTTAAAAATAAAATTATGGAATTAAAAAATTTAGGAAAATCAACATTAAAAGTTTCTCCACTTTGTCTTGGCGGGAATGTATTTGGTTGGACGATTGATGAAAAAAAGTCCTTTGAAATACTGGATGCTTTTACTGCAGAAGATTTTAATTTTATTGATACCGCTGATGTATATTCCCGTTGGGCAAGCGGTGTTGGTGGCGAGTCTGAAACTATTATAGGAAACTGGGTGAAAAAACGTGGTAATAGGAATAAAATAGTTCTTGCCACCAAGGTGGGGATGGATATGGGCCAGGGAAAAACGGACGTTACAAAAAAATACATTTTAAAAGCCGCCGAGGCTTCTTTAAAAAGATTACAAACCGATCATATTGATCTGTATCAAACTCATAAAGACGATGAAAGCGTTCCTGTGGAAGAAGCTCTTGAAGCATATGCTCAATTAATAAAAGAAGGTAAGATAAGGTGCATCGGCGCTTCTAATTTTTCAGCAGCCCGTTTATCACAGGCAATGGAAGCAAGCCAAAAAAATAATTTGCCACGTTATGAAACATTGCAGCCGTTGTATAATATATATGATCGTGAAGTGTTTGAAAAAGAACTTCAGTCTGTTTGTATTGCCAATAATATTTCGGTTATCAATTTCTATTCATTAGCTGCGGGTTTTTTAACCGGAAAATACCGCGACGAAAATGATTTGAAAAAAAGTGTAAGAGGGGCAAGGGTTAAGGATTATCTTAATGAAAGAGGTAAACGCATTCTTAAAGCGTTGGATGAAGTAAGTGCTGCGCATAAATGTAATAACGCCAGTGTGGCCATTGCATGGCTAACAACCCGCGCTTCTGTAGCGGCTCCTATAGCCAGTGCTACCTCGCTTAAACAGCTTCAGGATTTATTCGCAGGAATAAATTTAAAATTAACTCATGAAGAATTAGCATTAATAAATGTGGCCAGTGAATGGAAATAATAGTGTTAAAGCAGGTTAATTTTAAAATGATCTTTTATTCTCTCATTATTGAACAAATTTAATATTGAAGAAGGCAAAATTTATGTTTAATTGGTTCTTTTCAGGGATGTGAATGGCAGACATCTTTAATTAATTATTTAGCTTTACATCCTCATTAATTCCAAGTAAGATTTTTTCATGAACAAACTGATTGTTTTGACTTTATTATTGTGTTTGGCACTAACTGCAAGTTCTCAGCCCGAAAGTGTAAAAACAAAAGGAAAAGGGAAGGTAACAGGCAAAATAGTTGATTCTCTTTCAAAGGCTCCTCTCGAATATGCTACAATAAGTTTGGGATTACTTGAATCAAGTAAAGTGATTAACGGAACAACTTCTGATGATAAAGGAAACTTTAAAATGGATGAGATTCCGGACGGCACCTATAAGCTTGTTATATATTTTATAGGATATAATGCCTTAACTTTGACAGTATCCATTTCTCCCGAAAAACAAAATCTTTCATTGAATGAGATTAAACTTAGCAGCAGGCAAAATATTTTAAAAGAAGTTACGGTTACTGCGGAACAAAATCTTATTGAAAATAAAATTGATAAGATGGTTTATAATGCGGATAAGGATCTTACGGCCCAAGGTGGTGTGGCTTCTGATTTGCTAAAAAAAATACCAATGGTTTCGGTAGATGTTAACGGCAATGTTGAATTACAAGGAAATTCAAATATTCGTTTTTTAATAAACGGAAAACCTTCAAGTGTTTTTGGAAGTAGTGTGGCCGATGTGTTACAAGCCATTCCGGCAAGTCAAATTCAAAGTATTGAAGTAATTACAAGTCCCGGTGCTAAGTACGACGCTGAAGGCACAGGAGGTATCATAAACATTATACTTAAAAAAAATAACGCGCAGGGTATTAATGGAAATGTTTCGCTCACTGCAGGTACACGGCTCGAAAACGGTTCTATAAATCTCGGTGCAAGAAAAGGCCGTTTCGGAATAAATGGTTTTTTAAGTGGGAACGGACAATTGCTGTCTAGAACAACAAATGTTATGGATCGCGAATCTGCAGTCTTAGGGCAATCTACATCGTTATTGCAAAATGGCTACAGCGACTTTACACGAAGCGGTTATCAGGCAGGCTTAAGCTTTGATTTAGGACTAACAGGATCAGACAACATTACCGGAGGTGTAAATTTTAATTATTTTGGAAACACTAATTCAGGTGTTACCAACAGGCGAACAATTCAAAAAGACACTTCGGGAAATACGCTCTCAGATGTTACCAACCTTGTAAATTCAATTAATAATTTTAGCTCCCAAAGTCTTGAATGGAATTGCAATTATAAAAGAACATTTGAAAAAGCGGATCGTGAATTTGAAATTTTATACTCGGCTTCAGATGCTTCAAATTACTCTACCTACAGCCAGAGTCAAAGGTTTCCAAACGACTCTGTATTCAGCGGGTCGTACGGAAAAAATCCGGGAACAGATTTACAAAATAATATTTCTTTAAATTATGTAGAACCGGTTAATAATAATATTAAAGTAGAAACCGGGGCCAAAGCAGTGTTTAATACAATAAACAGTGTGGCAAATGTTTATCTTTTAAATGGCTCTAGTGGTAGTTATGATTTTAATACCACGCAGTCGGGCAATATTAATTATGAGCGCAATGTATATGCCGCGTATTTATCTGCAATTTTTAAAACAAAAATTGTGGATGTTAAAACAGGCTTGAGATATGAATATACTGAAACGAATGCATCCTTTTCATCGACAGGAAAAGTAGACGTTCCGGCTTACGGCGTATTTGTTCCATCTGCAATTGTTTCAAAGTCGTTAAAAAACCGACAAATGATTAAACTAAGTTATTCTTACAGAATTCAAAGACCCGACTACCGCGACCTTAATCCATTTGTCAATGCAAGCGACCCTAAGAATCTTACCACCGGAAATCCTTTATTAAAACCTGAATACACTCATAACATTGAAGGGGGCTACAGCAAGGTGTTAAGCAAAGGAGGAAATATAAATGTAAATCTTTTTTACAGGGGAAACAGGGCGGATATTCAAGCATACACGGTTTTGTATCCAACTTATAAAGTGGGCGATTCGGTATATACCAATGTTGCCGTAACCACACGCGAAAATATAGGAACAGAAGATAATTATGGTATGAACATTTTCGCATCTGTACCGGTAACTGCCAAAATTAATTTACGGGGAAATCTTTCAGGTTTTCAACGGTATATTTACAGCAGTATTATACCCGGAAACAGCATCAGCGGATTTAATTACCGCGTAAATCTTACCGCTACTTATATTGTAAGCAGTACCCTTAGCTTTGAAGTGTTTGGTAATTTTAATTCACCAAGATTAAATGTTCAGGGTACTATGCCATCTTTTACTACTTATAATTTTGCTTTCAGAAAGCAATTCTGGAATAAAAAAGCAAGTTTCGCTTTTACCACAACAAATCCTTTTAATAAAAATGTGGAACAAAAGACGCAAACCAGGGGTCAGAATTTTACATTATATAATTTGAAAGAATTGCCGTACCGTTCGTTTGGAATTAATTTTACGTATAAATTCGGTAAACTTGAATTTAAAAAAGACAGAATGCCAGAGGATGTAAATCTCACTAATCCCGGTGGAAACTAATAATTTTTGATTTCTTCCTAATCGATTATACAGAATTAATTATAAAGTTCTGAGTTCATTCTCCAAGTGATAATTTTGCCCATGTAGCTATCTTTTATCGGTTCTTACCGAAACCTAAATCCGTTTTAAGGGGCATTTGGTAATTTTGCAAAACCCAGGCAGCGTTCTCTTGTTAAAAAGCTGCTCCCCCGGGAGCCCCGCGTTTAATTTCTAATTTTTTTAACAGGATGAATGATTTTAAAAATACGGTGAAGCTGTTGCGGTTTCCATTTTCTTTTTTTCTTCTACCCGTAACCCTCTTTTCGTTATATTACATCCACCCCACATTTAATCTTTCCACGTTTCTTGTTATCCTTATCTGGCATGTTCTGGTATTTCCATCAAGCAATGGTTATAACAGTTATCATGACCGTGATCTTGGGCCGATAGGAGGCCTGGCTTCTCCTCCTCAGCCTACCAATGCATTACTATATATAACAATCGCCATGGATCTTTTGGCCCTTATCCTCGCCTTCGTTCTCAATGCCTATTTTGTATTTTTCATTTTATTTTATATTCTGGCTTCCAGACTTTACAGTAATAGAACTATCCGGCTGAAAAAATTTCCTGTTGTTGGTTTTCTTATCGTTTTCGTTTTTCAGGGTGCCTGGATCTTTTGCGCCAATATTCTGGCCTTGTCTTCAATGACTTTGTTATTCCAAAAACCGGTACTATTCTCAGCATTGGCAGCTTCGTTTTTTATAGGAACTGTTTATCCACTTACGCAAATTTATCAGCATACTGCCGATAAGGAGGACGGCGTAACTACTTTAAGCATGGTGCTGGGTTTAAAGGGCACCTTTATTTTTTCTGCCATCATGTTTGGCATTGCAACCATGTTAATGTATTTATCTTTTAGTCATCATAACTCCATAAATAATTTTTGGTTATTTAATATTATCATGCTCGCTTCCACCATTTATTTTTTTACATGGTCTGTTCGTTCTTTTAAAAACTCTGAAAATGTTAATTTCAAAAATGTAATGATCATGTTAATACTCTCATCCATGTCGAATAATATTTTCTTTTTAATCCTGCTTTATAAATAATCATATGCCATATATTTTAGATATATCCACCGCTGTTCCTGAATTTACAATTGAAAAAGAAGACCTGGAACGTTTTTATTCGGATGTTGCCGACACTAACGATAATGGGTATTTTTTAAAAAAACTAGGTTTTCTAAACCGTAAAACCATGATCAACCGAAGGCACAGCTGCATTCCGGATTATAATGGCAAGAACTATGAGTTGTACACGAATGGTAATTATGAACCTTCTGTAAATCACAGGTTAAAACTTTATAAAGAAAAAATATTACCACTCGCATCAAAGGCCATTGATAAACTATTTAATCAAACAGGCCTCAGGCCGGAGGATGTTACTCATTTAATAACGGTAAGTTGCACCGGGCACTTTGCACCCGGGATGGAATTTGTAATTGCTGAGCATTATGGTATTTCGCACGTAGAAAAAACAGCGGTAAATTTTCTGGGATGTTACGCAGCACTGAAAGCGTTGAAACAAGCGCAATATATTGCCAGTGCAAATCCCGATGCGTGCGTGTTAATTGTGTGTGCCGAATTATGTTCCCTGCATTTTTTTCCTTCATTTGCCGACGAGGAAATTCTTGCCAACCTTCTCTTCTCTGATGGAGCCGCTGCTACCATTGTGTGTGGTGAGAAAAGCAAACATCTTCACAATAAAATTGTATTTAATATTGATGAAATAGGATCGGCAATAATTCCCGGAACAAAAAAGCTAATGACCTGGGACATTACCACATCTGCCTTCAGAATGTTTTTAAGCAAGCAGATTGTATCTTCTATTCGCGAAAACATACAACCCGTGCTGCAAAAGTTTCTTAAAAATAAAAGCGATGAAATTAACCATTGGGCAGTTCATCCGGGTGGAGTAAAAATAGTTGAAGCTGTGCAGCAAGCCATGGGACTTAATCGTGCGAGCTTAAATTACTCTTATGATGTTTTAAAAGATTATGGTAATATGTCTTCACCAACCATACTTTTTATTCTTCAGAAAGTTTTTAATGAAATAAAAGGCGATCCTTCACAACTGAATAAAAAAATATTTTCCTGTGCCTTTGGTCCCGGAATAAATGTTGAAATGATAACCATGACCAGCATTAAAATGGAAGCTAAAATTCATGCCGTTAACACACAGGATCATACTCAAACTTTAAGTTATGCAATTCAGGAGTAGATCAGAGCAAAAAGAATTTCTTGATAATTCAAACATTCCACCGGATGATTTGTGCCGTAATCTTGATGAATTGCATGTTATTAATAAACAATTGGGTGGTTATGCTGCATCAAATTCAGGATTGGCGAAAATTTTAAGTTCCACCGGTTCGGTTAACAATGTGCTTGACATAGGGTTCGGCGGCGGTCACGCCATTAGTGAGCTTTCGGAATTCGCGAAAAAAAGTAAAACGAAATTATTTTTTTATGGCGTTGATTTAAAGCCCGACTGCGTTTCGTACGCAAATAATAAACTGAATGCATTAGAAAACAAACAGCTTATTTGTGATGATTACCGAAACATTTCACCCCGCCTTTTGCAGAAAGTAGACGTAATACATTGCAGCCTGTTTCTTCACCATTTAACTAACGATGAAATTATCGATCTTTTTAAATTTGCCAAAGCGAACAGGTGCATTATTCTGGCCAACGACCTTCATAGGAACTGGTTTGCTTTTTACAGCATAAAATTTATCACAGCTATTTTCTCAAAATCTTACCTTGTAAAATATGACGCTCCGCTTTCGGTAAAAAGAGGTTTTAAAAAAAAGGAACTGATATCTTTATTAAAACAAGCCGGATTTTCAAACTATTCCGTTAAATGGTGCTGGGCCTTCAGGTATATAATTATTGCAAAAGAATAATGTACGATCTTGTTGTCATAGGTGGTGGGCTTTCGGGCATGGCGCTTGCCATTGATATGAAAAAACGTGGCTATTCTGTCGCCGTGATTGAAAAGGGAATTTATCCACGGCATAAAGTATGCGGAGAATATATATCCAATGAATCTAAACAATATCTTCATCATCTTTGCCCGGTTCTGAAAACACAAGATCTTCCGGAAATAACCAAATTTACGATAAGCACGCTGGGTAATAAGAGTTTTTCCATGCCGCTTGCTTTGGGTGGATTTGGAATCAGCAGATATTTACTTGAAAATATAATGCATGAAGAAGGATTAAAACTGGGAGTTGTTTTTTTTCTCAAATCCAAAGCATATGAATTAACGCATCATTTTAACACACATTCTTATTCTTTACAGGTTAACGGTAATAAAATTGAAACAAAACTGGTTTGTAATGCCACCGGAAGGCATACCAATTCCGGCGTTCAGAATATTGGACAAAGCAACAATTATGTTGGAGTTAAATATCATATTAAAACGAAAAGAGACAACGCCCTGATTGAGATTCATAATTTTGATGGAGGTTACTGTGGTGTTTCAAATGTTGAAGAAGGAATTAGTTGCCTGTGTTATATGATTAATTCAGGTAAACTGAAGACAGCTGGTAATTCAATTTCATTAATGGAGCAAAAAACCCTTTTTAAAAATACCAGCATAAAAAATATTTTTGAAACATCTGAGTTTTTATTTAAAGAACCATTAACTATTAGCGGTATTCATTTTAAAAGCAAAACAACTTCATCGCCCTCTTCATTTTTTCTTGGTGACTCTGCCGGAACTATTGCCCCAATCACAGGAAACGGCATGAGCATGGGCTTGCGATCGGCCTGTATTTTATCTGAAGAAATGAATAACTATTTATCGGGAAAAATCGCCAAAAATCAGCTGGTGCTGAATTATGAGATTTATTGGACAAAACACTTTGGTAAAAGAATTAAACTTAGCAGGTATTTTCAAAAGCTTTCAGAGTATCCTTTTTTAACTAAAAACACAATAAAATTATTTAAATATTTTCCGGGACTGGCTGGCAAAATGGTAGGTTTAACACATGGTCAGCCTTTTTAAGAAAAGAGGGAAATTTTTCAATTATGCCAAAGACTTTTATAGGCTTTTCGGCTATTCAAAAAGGGTTAATACCGAAATACACCGGAATTTGAGCCTGATCCCTTGTAATTTTACACCAACTAATTAAAAGACTTAAAACCATGAAAAGGATTAAAATTCTACCCATTGCACTTTTAGCATCCGCTTTCTCATTTACAGCGAGCGCGCAATCAGTTGTTGCTGAAAAAACCACTACCGCAAAAAAAACGGAAAAAACGGAAGCTACTCCAAAAAACATCGACAAAAACAGCGAGACGTTTATGGAAAGATATTTTGCTTTGCAAACAAGCTATCCTGCTTTAAAAACTTTGCCGGCAAATTATGCAGCATCCTCACACACACAGGAGAAATTTATTGAGCGTTACAATCAAATTAAGGCCGCTTATCCTAAATTAACCGATGTTTACGGTGATTATGCAGGTTGTGAGCATTCATTAGATGAATTTTCAAGAAGATATTATGAAATCAAAGATACTTATCCTAAAATGGATAAATATTGGGGAGATTACGCAGCTTCAGGCAAGCCTTTAGTTGACTTCGTAAAACGTTATCATGAGATTAAAGACTCTTCTCCTGATTTAGCAGATGCTTATGGTCAGTATGCAGCTTCAAACAATACCTTAAAAGAATTTTCAGCGCGTTATTATGGATTTAGAGACAGCAAAACAGGAATGAAAGACTGTTATGGCGAATATGCAGGATCCAATAAAAAGCTTGCTAAAGAAACAAAATAATTTCACATTCAATATTTTGAATAAAGCCACTGGAAACAGTGGCTTTTTTTATTTAGTGATGTTTTTAAAATAAGTTGATGGAACTCAATAAAGTGATGAAAATTTGCAATGCTGAGTTTTGATGTGTTTTAAAAAAAGGTTTATTCCTTTATTCAAATCTCAACGTCACATTTTAAAATCAATAATATAAGATTTGAAATTGACCAGGCCTGGTGGGCACAGCCTTTGCCTGATCTGGGCGAAGAGCCATCAAATACTTCTGACATGCCATTGAGGCATTCGTCAAAATAAAAATGGTTTTTTAGATGCTGGAGATGCGCTTCTACTTCTTTTTTAGCCTCTCTTGAATAATTATTAACTTTTAAATAAGCGATAAAATATTCCGGCAATAAAAATGGCCATACGGTGCCTTGATGATAAGCGGCATCTCTCTCCCAAACATTCCCGGTATAATACGGTTTAAACTGCGGATCGTTAGTGGACAATGTCCTTAATCCATAGTTGGTAAGCAAATGTTTTTTAACGTTTTCAACCACCAGCTTTTCTTTATCGGCGTGCAATAAAGAGAATGGCAGGCTTACAGCATAAATCTGATTCGGGCGAATGGACGAATCAATTTGTCCCGACTCTGTTACCACATCATTTAAATAATTATTTGAATTCCAGAAAGAGTCTTCAAAATTGTTCTTTAGTTTATAAGTAATGGCTTTGAATGATTCATTTGTTTTTTGTGATACGCGTTTGGCAACATGTTCATGAATTTTTAAAGCGTTATACCACAAAACATTCACTTCAACCGCGCAACCCTGCCGTGGTGTAAATACATGATCATTAATTCGCGCATCCATCCACGTGAGCGGGAGTCCGTGAGTTCCTCCGGAAAGCAAACCTTTATCGGTTACATGAATATTATGTTTTGTGCCTCTTATGTAATGTTCAATAATTTCGGTAAGCTTTGGAAATACTTCATTTAAAAATGGCAGATCATCAAATTTCAGGTCATATTCATAAACCGCGATAAACAACCAAAGTGTAGCGTCAATGGTATGGTATTCGGGTTCTTCCGATTCATAATCCGCGAAACGGTTTGGAATAATACCCTCATTCATAAATTTTAAAAATGTTGTAATAACCGAACGTGCTTCTTTTTGCCTGCCCGTGGCAATGCACAATCCGCGTAAAACAATCATTGAATCGCGTCCCCAATCAGTAAACCAGTGATAACCTGCAATTATGGAGTAGTTTTCTGTTGATTTCCGGTGAACAATAAACTGATCGCCGGCGGCAAGCAGATCAGTTAAAAACTTATCGTGAGGATTGCCTTCGGTGAGAGCTTTTAAGCGCTGTAATTCTTTTTCTTTTAATTGTTCAGGGTTTTCTGTCAAAAATTTTTCGTCCAGTGAAAAAATAAGAAACATGGATTCATCGGGCTGTAACTCATAACTCACAAAACCGGTACTGTATATATCTTCTGTATAATCCTGACCACGCATTTTCTCTATGGTATAAAAAACATTTTTATTCCAGGAACGCTCTTCGGTAAATTTGCCTTTGGTGTGCCTGAAATATAATGGTTCGGCGCCTGCATAGGCATATATCGCGTGATCTTTACCTTTATTTTGAATGAAGTATTTGTAATCGTGCTCCTCATGTAAAAGTCCATGATAATCCCGCACTGCATAAAGCGGGTTTAGCCGTAAGGTATAAGAAGTATCGCCCGGATTTTTATATTCTACTATGGTTGTATTATAATTATAAACCATGAATACACTCTTTAATAATTGAAGATTGCCCACCTTGAATAAGGTGGCTGGCAAAGGCGTGCGCTCAAATTGTTTTATATAATGATAACCTTCAGGATAAACAGTGTCAGGGTATTGGTTGGTGGAAAGGGCTGTTTCTTCATTATTGAATAAAATAGTTTCTTCAACTTTTGAAACCATAACCTTGCGACCGGTTGGAGGGTTGAATGCGGCTATCAATAAACCATGATACCTTCGGGTATTGGTGCCTATTACTGTAGAGGAAGCGTATCCTCCAATGCCATTGGTAACAATCCACTCTTTGGTTAAAGTATTTTCATGGTCAGGAAGGGTATGTCGGGTCACGGTCACTGAAAGGGTAATTAAAAACCTGCGCCAGCGGTTTTAAAGTTATATAGCTGCAAGAAAAGAAATTATCCGCCATATTCCTAAATTTCAAAACCTGCCTTAAAAATATAAAAAGTAAGAAGGAAGGCCACCTGTCTGAGAGTCATGGCAAGCTTTATAAGCCTTCTGTTTCTTAAAAGCGGGCTGTATAATTAGAAGTATGCCGTAAAAGAGGCAGTTAGTAAAGCTGGGGAAAATTTTCAACCATGAGGTTTTAACCATGCTTGTAATAATTTCAATTAAATGTTTTGCAGAAACAATAAAATATGTATTTTTGCAACCTCAAAAGGCTTGGTGCCTTAGCTCAGATGGTAGAGCAAAGGACTGAAAATCCTTGTGTCCCTGGTTCGATTCCTGGAGGCACCACAGTTAAAAGACAAAAACCCCTAACATTCAGTTGTTTGGGGTTTTTTTGTAAGAGTATAATAGGTATATCGTTTTCAGAATGTCACAATCAGCAGTTATATGTAGCGGAGGCAATTTATCCCTTTTAATTACTTAGATTTAGTAATAACTCTAAAAACTAAATATGTGTTTTTCTGCTAATGTAAGTTTTGGTGCCGGAATTGTACTTTCCGGAATAGGGCTTGCCAGTATAAAAAAGACACAATATCGATCACAAATTCTTTTTGCAGCCATCCCTTTGGTTTTTGCGGTACAACAAATTACCGAGGGATTTTTATGGGTATGCCTTCCAAACCCTGCTTCAATAGTAATGCAGAAGATTTTAACTTACACTTATATTTTTTTCGCACAAATTGTGTGGCCAATCTTGGTTCCATTTTCAATACTTCTGCTAGAAAAGAATGCCGGACGAAAAAAAATACTGAAGGTATTAGCAGGTGCAGGAATTTTTCTGGCACTTTATCTTGCGTACTGCCTGTTTTTTTTCCCCGTCAGGGCTAATATAGCCGGACACCATATTTCTTATTTTCAGGACTATCCTTCCTCCCTAAGAAATGCGGGAATAATATTTTATGCATTGGCTACCATAGGACCGGAGTTGTTTTCAACCTTAAAAGGAATGTGGGTATTAGGATTAACTATTCTTATTTCATATATAATTACTGCGATATTTTTTGAGCACTATGTGCTGTCGGTATGGTGCTTTTTCTCTTCTCTTATAAGTATATCTGTTTATGCCATTATAGCAGCATTAAAAAAGAATTCAATAGCTACTTTCAAGGACAACCTGAAGAAAATTTAAATAGTGAATAAAGTTTTTCAATCGCAGTGATTATAATTTATTTAATTATGACGGTAATTGTTTTCTTGTAAATTATAGCTTAACTGGTATCTTTAAGTTGTGAATTTAGCAGTAGATTTTGGGAACACCCGCATTAAAGCGGCTTTATTCGAGGATGGAAAAATACTTAAGGATAAAATTTATACCCATGTAAATGAATTAATGAGTGACGCTTCTTTTTACTCACAAGCAAAAAACATTGTGGTTGCATCAGTAGTGGAAGATCACGCGACCTTTATTGAGAATCAAAAAAAAAATATCAGGGTTTTACTTTTTAAAAACGACACGTTAATACCTTTAAAAAATTTATATCAAAGCGGGGGCACTTTGGGCTCCGATCGTTTAGCGGCTTCTATCGGTTCTTTTTCTTTATACCCAAATCAAAACGTTTTAACCATTGATGCGGGAACATGCATCAAATATAATTTTGTAAATTCCAATAACGAATTTATTGGCGGCGCCATTTCTCCCGGAATATCCATGCGGTTAAGGGCCATGCATCACTATACACAAAAACTGCCTGAATTAAATCCTGATTATAATTATGAAAAATTAACAGGAGGTAATACAACGGAGTCAATACTCTCTGGGGCTATGCTAGGCGCGGCTTCCGAAATAGACGAATTTATCAGCCGTTATCGCCTTTCCTTCGAAAACCTTGTGGTAGTCATAAGCGGGGGCGATTCGGAGTATTTGTGCAAACAACTTAAAAATCGCATCTTTGCCCACCCCAATATTGTTTTGCATGGCTTAAACAGTATATTAAATTATAATCTTGAAAAATAAATTACATATTTTATTCTTTTTTAGTCTCGCCGTTTCCTTCTGTTTCGCGCAAAATAATACGTTCAGCCCCTACTCCCGTTACGGGTTGGGCGAATTAAACTCACCAACCTTTGCTCACAATGCAGGTATGGGCGGAGCTTGCATCGCGTTAAAACCCGATTCTACTATTCCCGGATATGTTCTTATAAATACCGGTAACCCGGCCGCGTATGCTCATATACGACTTACCTCGCTTGAAGTGGGAGGTAGCTTTATAAATTCTAATTTTTCAACCTCTTCAACTACCATAAAAAAGTGGGGGGCTAATTTCGCATATGGCGCTCTTGGTTTTCCTGTGCGCAGTAAGGGTGGCGCCTGTTTTGGAATTATGCCATACAGTAATGTGGGTTACGACATAAAAACAATTGGAACCGAAACAGGCATTGGTGATGTTACGTATTTATACAGCGGTTCGGGCGGGTTAAACAAAGCTTTCATTGGTTATGGGGTTATGCCATTTAACCTTCAGTTAAACAAGTTCAGAAAAAAGCATTTGTATGTGCCTGACAGTTTAAAGACCTTAAAAGGATCGACTTACCTGCTGCATGAAGGAATTAAAAAAATTGCAAGTGATTTTGCCATAGGTATTAACGCTAATTATTTATTCGGAAACATAGATCAAACCTCACGTGTGCTTTATCCTAATTCTATTTTATATAACAATACCTACCGCGAACGCAGCCTAACATTGGGAGATTTTACTGGAAATTTCGGAATGCAAACTGCTTACACCATTGACAGCGTTAAAAACAAAGATCCCAAAATAGGAACACCACGAAGAGCTTTAAAAGAAAAAGTAAAAATAACCTTTGGATATTTTATGGCATTAAACAATACACTTAAAGTGAATTACGATGCTACAGTTTACAATTACATTTTAAATGGCTTTGGCCAGGAAATTACAAGGGATACAGTATTGAGTCATCATAATCAATCAGGCACAATTAAATTACCGCTGGAGCAAGGAGTTGGTATTGGATTAAAAAAAGGGGAGCGCATTAATATTGTGGCCGATTTTGCCATTACAAAATGGAAAGAATTTAAATTCCTTGAAACTCAAACTTCGTTTAAAAATAATTACAGAGCTGCCATAGGAATTAATTTTGTTCCTGAAAAATATGCCGCGGGAAGCGGGGCTTATTTCCGTAAAATGAATTATCGTTTTGGATTAAATTATAATACCGGTTTTATAGAGTTAAAAAACACAGCTATCAACAGTTATGGAATTAGCGCCGGACTTGGATTACCGGTGGGCATCGGGCAGGTAACATCTATGGTTAATGTGGCAGTTCAATACGGACAGGTAGGTTCAGTAAGCAATAATTTAGTAAAGGATAATTACTGGCGCATTAGTTTTGGCTTTACTTTTTCAGATCGTTGGTTTCAAAAATTCAGATACGATTGATTAAATTTTGTATCATAATTGCAATCTGCTTTTTAGGTTATTTACTGGTATCCTGTACCAATGATATAAAGCAGGTAGCGGCGATGACCATGCCCAAAAGATCGCCTTCACAGATTGGCGACAGTGTTACTCTTCTTTACACTGATAGCGCGAAATTAAAAATAGTACTGAAGGCAAACCGTATGTTGATGTATGATAGAAATGTAAGTGAGCCCTTTACCGTAATGCCCAAAGGCTTTTTTGTAACTATGTTTGATGAAGAAGAAAAAACTTCCGCCACTCTTAAAGGTAAGTTCGGTGTAAGATATGATCTGAGTAAACGTATGGAGGCACGTTATAATGTTGAGGTTATAAATACTAAAGGAGAAAAACTTGAAACAGAACGGTTGGTTTGGGATGAAGTTACCAAACGGATCTATACAGATGCATTTGTGAAAATAACCACAAATAAAGAAATAATTATGGGAAAAGGTCTTGAGAGTAACCAGGATTTTTCGAAATATGAAATGAAAGAAATTACAGGCACCATACATTTACAAAATGATGAAACCGGATTATCAAAATAACCTATTTATTTTTATTGAACGCTTGTGGCTTGTAGGTGCGCTGCTGGCTGTTTGCTGCACTATTTATTTTTTAATTATAAAAGATAACGACAGC
>JAOQAF010000192.1 GCA_025963735.1 Bacteroidota bacterium | reverse complement strand
CCACCACCAATGAACTAAAAGGTTTGTTTGAATCGTCATTGTTTGTATATCCGCCAATTACCATCTCCTGGCGTTTATTCGCTTTTATTTTAAGCCAGCTTTTGCTCCGGTCGCCCGCTTCGTAAGTGCTACCGGCCTGTTTGGCAATTATACCTTCAAGACCCATGGCCTTGGCTTTTTCAAAAAAGTCTACTGCGCTTTCATTAAAATCATCGCTTAATCGAATAATAGAATCTTTAGGAATTAGTGATTTAAGAATGCTTCTGCGTTCAAGCAGGGTTAATTGTGTTAGATCTTTATTGTTATACCATAATATGTCAAAAACGTAAAATAATAATTCGCCGTCTGCCTCGCTTCTCCAATTCTGGAGTTTTCCGAAATTTGAAATTCCGCTTTCATCCGCTACAATAATTTCACCATCTAAAACTGCATTCACTCCCCAGTTTTCAATGGCTTTTTTTACCGGATAAAATTTATCATTAAAGAATTTATCATTCCGCGATTTTAAATCCACTTTTCCTTTTTTTGAAAAGGCAATGGCGCGGTAGCCATCCCACTTCACTTCATATATCCAGCCCTCCTGGTTTACGGGTTTATCTACCAGCGTAGCGAGCATTGGCTTTAGCTTAAGTGGAATTGCACTGGTGGGCGCTTTCTTTAAAAGTTGGGCAGGGTTAAGCTGTACGTCGGCAGATTTATTTTTTTTAGCGGCTTTCGCTTTTTTTCCGGCTGATAAAGAGCTGCCTTTTTTTTTATTTAGTTTTGCCACACTCATTTATTAATTTTTCAATTGATTTCTGTGCTGAATTTTATACTTCGCGCCGGTTAATAAAAAAGCAAGCACTTTTGTTCATACTGTTAGTTCCTTTTCAAGTTCTTTTACAATTTCAATTGTTTGCATTGCATCATCGGCGCTTATAACAACATAATCTCCACGCTTCGCTTTTTCTATGGCAAATTTTAAAGCTGCTTTGCTATCCGGAATAACCTGATGTTTGATTTTAGTGTTAACTTCTTCAAGTCCGCTGGTTATTAGTGAAACTATTTCATTTTCGGAACGGCCACGTGTATCTTTATCCAGTCTTATTATTACTTCATCATACATGGATGCGGCAACTCTTCCTACCTCTTTAATATCTTCTTCCCGCCGATCACCAACGCCTGTTATAATCCCTGTTTTCTTTTCCTCTATTTGCTTTAATAGATCTGACAATGCTTTCAGGCCGTGGGGGTTGTGGGCATAATCCACAATTACATTAATGCCGTTTATATCAAATAAATTCAGGCGTCCCGGTGTATGTTCAGCCGAAGGTTTAAATGTACGAATGGCTTTTTGAATGTTTTCCATGCTAAATCCCAGTAAATAAGAGGCAAGCACTGTGGATAATACATTCTCTATCATAAAGGAAGCTTTGCCTTTCATTGTGAGGGGAATATTTAAAACGTTTTCAACCTGAACGGTTTTGTTGTTATGATATATGATAATGTTTTTATCATCGTTTAATGTAATCCCCGTTCCTCCTTTTTCGCAATGAGAAGTAAAATTGGAGCGCTTTGGATCAATGCTGAAAAGTGCCACCTTAGAAGTAACCCTGTCCTTCATTTTATATACAAGATCGTCACAGGCATTCAATATGGAATACCCATTTTTAGACACAGCCTGCGGCACAACCGATTTAACACCCGCCAGATCTTCAATGGTAAAAATATCTTTTTGTCCTAAATGATCGGCTGCAACATTTGTTACAATGGCAATATCACACTCTTTAAATGCCAAGCCAGACCTGATAATACCTCCTCTTGCACATTCAAGAACAGCAAAATCTACTCCGGGTTCATCTAAAATAACCTCAGTGCTTTTTGGTCCCGAACAATCTCCTTTAAATATGCAGGTGTTATTAAGATACACGCCATCAGTTGAAGTGAAGCCCACGTTGTAGCCTTCGCGGCCGGCTATAAATGCCATTAAACGGCTGGTGGTGGTTTTTCCGTTAGTGCCTGTTACGGCCACAATGGGAATTTTTGAAGGTGTGTCTTTTGGAAATAACAAATCAATTATTGGTTCACCTACGTTTCGCGGTGTACCATATGAAGGTGCTATATGCATTCTTAAACCCGGTGCGGCGTTAACTTCAAGCACTGCACCCCCGTTCTGCATGAGGGACGTTGAAACATCCGGAGCCATAATGTCAATTCCACAAATATCAAGGCCAATAATACGTGCGGCCCTTTCGGCCAACAATATATTTTCAGGATGTACTTCATCAGTAACATCAATTGCGGTTCCTCCGGTGCTAAGATTTGCTGTATCCTTTAAATAAACAGTTTCGCCTTCTTTTGGAATTGAATATAAATTTAATTGTTTAGAATGCAATAAACTGTGAACGGAGTCATCAACAATAATTTTTGTTAATACACTTCCATGGCCATCTCCGCGTTTGGGATCTGAATTTACAATGTTTACAAGTTCTTCTATGGTTGATCTGCCGTCGCCTGTAACTGCCGCAGGTGTGCGTTTAGCTACGGCAACTAATTTATAGCCAATTACTAAAAAACGATAATCATCACCCTTAATGTGTTTTTCAACTATAACGGTCCGCGAATGTTTTTGGGCATCTTTAAAACCTGCAACAAGGGTTTCAAATTTGGTGATGTCGCTTGTAATCCCTTTTCCCTGGTGACCGTTCAAAGGTTTTGTTACCAGCGGATATCCCAAGTCCTCACTAATTTCCTTTAATGATTCTTCCCTGGTAATTGAATAGCCTCTCGGAATCGGTATTAAGGCTCTGTCTAATAATTGCTTGGTTAATTCCTTATCACCTGCAATATCTACGGAAATGTTTCCTGTTGATTCTATTATGGATGCCGCGATGCGTTTTTGATATTTGCCCTGTCCCAACATTATTAAACCGCCCGGTATTTTTTTGAAACTTATTCCCCTTTTAACAGCAGCATCTACAATGGCCTGCGTGCTTGGTCCCATTTGTAATTTCCGGTGTAAATCTTTTAGTCCTCTTTTTATCTCCTGCAGGTTTACAGGTTTATTATCCAACAAATCCTCCACAATTTCACAGGCATTATAAGCAGCTTCTATTCCAACCCTTTCCAGTTCGTACGAAAAAACAACATAGTACGAGTTAGAACCTTTTACAAGGGACTCTGAAAAATGACCTGGTAATTCAGGCTGCAAAGATACCATAAGCGAACCCATTAATTCTGCGGCATTCAGGAGAGTTGATTCCTTGGCCTTATTCATTCCGTCTACCTTGGTCAGATTGGTAATAAGTAACGGTATAGATTGAACTTTTTGATCATCATAGGCATTAAAATCCAGTTTAACTGCTATTACCTTATGGTGAGCCGACCACATGTTAGGCCCGCGCATTACCCTCAATTCTTTTAAGATCATGAAATATTAATTTAGTCCTTATAGGCCTTAGCAAGCTTTGTACCTTAACTTGCTGGGGTCGACCTATGTTAAATTTCTTTTTTTTGTAAAATTTATTCCTCGAGATGTAGAAAATGGGGTGTGCCTTACAAAAAGAATCAAGGATAAGGAAGCTCAGGTTCTATAATAAATGTTGGCATAAAGTTTTTTTATTTATCGTAAAAAAACTTATGTCAGACGATAAAAACAAAAAAAATCCGCAGGATTCTTCACGTATTAATATCAATGAGGACTATGAGGTGCAATATTGGACTAACAAATTTAACTGTAGTAAAGAAGAATTGCGAAAGGCAGTTGACGCAGTTGGTGTTTCAGCGGAAAAGGTTGAAAATTATTTAAAGGGAAAATAGTAAACCATTTATAATTGGATTAGAGGTTAAATGTAGTTCTTACATTGCAAGAACTATTCTGTACCAATATAATTTCTTAATTTTCCGGATGTTCAAATTCCCGCTTGCTCTCTTCTCATGTCTTTTGGTTATTTCCTGCGCGTTTCATCGTCAAAAAAATCAAAAGCATTCCGGTAATTATATAGCATCTCATTCACCTGACTCTGTTTCTATTTTTAAAAAGCTTGATCTTTCAGAAAAAAACCTTAAAACAAAAACAGGGATTTATACTCTTGAAAGTGGTGGCAGGAGTCTTCTTTCAAGACTCTGGCTTTTTGATCACGCCCAAAAAAGCATTGATATTCAATATTACAGTATTGCAAAAGATGTTACGGGAAGTGTGGCTTGCGATTATATTGTTCGCGCAGCCGACAGGGGAGTTAAGGTTAGGATACTTATTGATGATGCTGCCACGAAACTTAGTGGCCGGGAAATTAAATTGCTTGATTCACATAAAAACATTGATGTTCATATTTACAATGCCGGCCTTAAATTAGGAAGAATGGATCGCAGACTTAAAAAACTTGCGAAAAATTCTAATCGTTTGCTCCGGCGTATGCATAATAAAACAGTAACTATAGATGATCAGATATGTATTAGCGGCGGAAGAAATATTGCGGATGAATATTATGATTATGATCACAGATATAACTTCCGTGATCGTGATGTGATGCTGCTTGGAAAGGCTGTTGAGGAGGTGAAAGTTTCTTACGAAAAATTCTGGAATGATACTTTGTGTGTGGCATATTCAACTCTTCGCGGCAAGAAAAAAAAGAACGATGCAGATACCAACCGATTCAACGGACTTCATAAAAAAGCATCCAAAGATTTTTCAATGGATATGCGGGAGCAGGTAAATGTTTTTCCAGATAGCCTCAAATTAGGAAAAGGTTACGATGAAATTGTGTGGGTTGATCAGGTGTCATTTGTTTCCGATATTCCCGGAAAGAACGAAGGAAGCAGAAGCCGGGAAGGTGGCGTTTGCAACGATTCCATTTGCAGTCTTATTAAACAGGCTAAAATTTCAATTGATATTCAAAGTCCGTATTTTATTACCACGCCCGAATTAAAACAATTAATTACCGAAACTATTCAGCGAGGGGTAAAAATACGGCTCTTAACCAATAGCATGGAGTCAACCGATAATCACGAGGCCTTCAGCGGATATCAAAAAGACCGAAACGAAATACTAAAAGCCGGCGTGGAGATCCATGAATTTAAACCTGATGCCGCCGTACGTTATAAATTAATGATTCCCGAAATTCAAGCCAGATTAAAATACAAACCTGCTTACGGTCTTCATTCAAAAACATTAATTATTGATAAAAGAATTGCTGTTATCGGATCTTACAATATGGATCCGCGAAGCGCTAATTACAATACCGAGTGTATATCCATTCTTCGTTCGGAAACAGTGGCCGCTAATCTATTAAAATACATAGAGGAAGAATTTTTGCCGGAGAACGCATGGGATATAGCTCCCGACCATAACCCTGATTCTAAAGCAGGATTAAGAAAACGGATCAAGGTGGCATTACGAAGGATTCTTCCAAAAAAGCTTCTGTAGTGCTAATGATAAGTTTCCTAACCTGAGACTTTAAACTCCTAACAGGTGATCTTCCCGTTTCACCGAATAATAGCTTCTTTTGCCTTTAACCCTCCGTAACTTTGTGTTAGAGTAATATATAAAATCATGGAAAAAGTAGTACCAGGTTCGGCAAATCCGAATGAATCAGCAAGCAAGCAAATAAATAAAGAAGTTACTGAATTTGAGAACTTTTATGAACATGCCATTCTCCCGTTACATTGCGTGGATGAAAACGGTATTGTAGTATGGGCTAATCATGCCGAGTTTGATTTCCTTGGATACTCAAAGGAAGAGTATATTAACAAACATCTAAGTTTTTTTCACGCTGATGATATTGTAACCGCCGATATATTAGACCGTTTATCAAAACAACAGCAACTGGTAAATTATTATGCACGTTTGCGTTGTAAAAGCGGCGAGATCAAACATGTGTTAATCAACTCAAACGCGTTTATTAAAGACGGTAAATTTTCTCATACGCGTTGTTTTACCACTGATATTACTGCTTTAAAAAAGGAAGAAATCAGACATATGACCTTAATCTCTGAACTACAGGAAAAGAACACACGCTTGCTTTGGAAAGTAGGAAGTGTTCAAAGAGGATATTATTAGAATTTTAAGATACTTAATAACAAACCCGGATCAATGGTTCGGGTTTTTTTGTGATCTGTACCCAGAGGATTTAAGGCATGAAGGTTTCCTCTTTAGCCTTTCCTTTTTATAACACAGAATAAATCCTATCTTTACGCGAATTTTAAAACCTTAAAATTCCTAACCATGGCTTCTAACTTTTTAACCAACAAGTTTGTCTCAGAAGGATTAACTTATGATGATGTATTGTTAGTGCCGGATTACTCCGAAATACTTCCCAAAGAGGCCAGTCTGGCTTCCTACTTTACAAAAGAAATTAAACTGAACACTCCTATAGTGTCGGCCGCAATGGACACTGTTACCGAACACAAGCTGGCTATTGCCATGGCACAGGAAGGTGGAATAGGCGTGTTGCATAAAAACATGAGCATTGATGATCAGGCCGCCCAGGTAAGAAAAGTGAAACGAAGTGAAAGCGGCATGATTGTGGATCCGATCACTCTTCGCGAAAGCGCGGTGATTGAAGATGCTTTAAAAATAATGGGTGAACACAAAATCGGAGGTATTCCGGTAGTTGATAAGGATAATAAGCTTGTAGGCATTGTCACAAACCGCGACCTTAGGTTTGAAAAATTAATGAGTAAACCTGTTACAAATGTAATGACACCGAGCAGCAAGGTTATTACAGCGAAGCAGGGCATTACCTTAAAGCAGGCGGAAGAGGTTCTTCAAAATCATAAGATTGAAAAATTACCAATTGTAGATAAAAACAATA
This sequence comes from Bacteroidota bacterium, assembly GCA_025963735.1. GTDB lineage: Bacteria > Bacteroidota > Bacteroidia > B-17B0 > Aurantibacillaceae > Aurantibacillus. The sequence goes on along the minus strand of JAOQAF010000192.1, from coordinate 3,895 downwards.
AACTGGTTGGACTTATTACCTACAAGGATATTATCAAAATTAAGGTGCGCCCTTTGGCTTGTAAAGATGAGTTAGGACGTTTACGTGTAGCCGCCGCCGTGGGGGTTACAGCTGATACGATGGAGCGCGTCGATGCCCTTGTGGCTGCAGGAGTGGATGCCATCATCATCGACACTGCACATGGCCATAGTAAAGGCGTTATAGAAAAATTAAAAGAGGTAAAAAAGAAATATAAAAAGTTACAGGTGGTAGTGGGAAACATTGCCACCGGTAAGGCTGCACTGGCTTTGGTTAAAGCAGGTGCCGATGCCGTAAAAGTAGGAATTGGCCCGGGTTCTATTTGTACTACACGTGTTATTGCGGGTGTAGGGGTGCCACAGCTTACCGCCATACTTGAAGTAGCTAACGCCTTACAGGGTACCGGTGTGCCACTGATAGCTGACGGGGGCATTCGTTTCACAGGTGATGTGGTAAAAGCTCTTGCAGCCGGCGCGGGTACTGTTATGATGGGCGGAATGTTCGCCGGTACCGAAGAAAGCCCCGGTGAAACAATCATTTTTGAAGGACGGAAATTTAAGTCTTACCGGGGTATGGGTTCTTTGGAAGCCATGCAAAAAGGAAGCAAGGACAGATATTTTCAATCGGAAACGGATGACATTCGTAAATTAGTTCCTGAAGGTATCAGTGGCAGAGTGCCTTATAAAGGTTCTTTATCTGAAATCATTTACCAGATCATTGGCGGAGTAAGAGCAGGCATGGGATATTGTGGCGCAAAAGATATTAAAGCTTTACAAATGGCTAAGTTCATCAGAATTACAGCGGCAGGGGTAAAAGAAAGTCATCCGCATGATGTAGTAATTACAAGAGAGGCTCCTAACTATAGCAGATAACGATTGATTATTGAAATTCTTTTAATCAGAAAATCAAATCAGGAAATAAACAAGAATATGGTACTACCAATAGTTGTATATGGCGATCCGGTTCTACGAAAAGTTGGCGTGGATATTGATAAAAATTATCCGGGGCTTGATCAGTTCATTAAAGATATGTTTGATACAATGAACAACGCAAGAGGTGTTGGGTTAGCTGCTCCTCAGGTGGGCAAAGCTATCCGCCTGTTCATTGTTGATACCAGCCCTTTTGCTGAAAGCGATGAGGATGATGAAGATGAGGATGATGAGTTTACTCCGGCGCAAAAGAAAGAGCTTGAAAAGTTTAAGAAAGTTTTTATCAACGCAAAAATTTTAAGTGAAGATGGCGCCGAATGGCCTTTTAGCGAAGGGTGTTTAAGTATCCCCAAAATAAGGGAGAATGTAAATCGCTTACCTAATATAGAGATTGAGTATTACGATGAGCATTTTAAAAAGCATGTTGAAAAGTACAGTGGAGTTATCGCCCGGGTAATTCAACACGAATACGATCACATTGAAGGAAAATTGTTTACCGACAGGATCAGTCCCTTTAAACGAAAAATGATCGCGGGCAAATTAAAAGATATTTCCATAGGAAAAATTTCTGCGGATTATAAAACAAAAGTTTTCAAGCCAAAAAAATAAAATGCGTGATACTTTAAAAGAAGGTGAGATAACAGTAAAAATTTCTTTTATATTAATCGTCATTTTGTTGATGGTTTCCTGTTCAGGCGATAATCACAACACTCATAAAGTGATTGTAAAAAAAGATACAGTTAAAAGTGAGTATCTTAAAAATGCTTCCCGCGATTCAAAAAATTATGTAAACGATTGTAAAGTATTGTTCGCCGAAGCAAAGAGAATGGATAGCATCATCATGCATGAAATGGAAGTTAAAACAGATATTGCCAACAGTGCCATTAAAGCATTTACCGATTATTCGTTCTATTGCAAGAATGATAGCATTTCTCCGGTATTTTTAATCAAGTCGGCCCAGATAGCACAGTCGGTTAACAATATCCCTCAGGCCAAATTCGTATTAGATAAATGCATCAATGATTATCCACATTTTAAAAATCTTCCTGCAGCGCTTTTTTTGCTCGGACAATTATACGATGATGAAAACTCTTACTTAAATAACGAGACAGAAGCGCAAAAACTTTATAAACGTATTATAGATGAATACCCTAAAAGCGATCTGGCGCCAAGTGCTAAAGGTGCTTTAATGATGATTGGCAAAAGCGATAAACAAATGATGGAAGAATTTAAAAAGAAAAAATAAATGGATTCTCCTAAAAAACTGTATCTCATCGGCTTCTCCGGCGCTCTTGCAGTAGCGCTTGGAGCAATAGGCGCGCACTGGTTAAAAAACCAACTTCCTTCCGGAGTAATTACACCCGATCAGTTAAATGGTTTTGATACTGCAGTTAAATACCAGATGTATCATACTTTAGCTATGTTTGGGATTGTTTTATTAAATCAGCATTTTCAAAACAAATTTTTAAAATATGCTTACAACGCTTTTTTGACTGGCATCATTTTATTTAGTGGTTCCTTATATTTTTTATGCACCCGCAATCTTTATAATGCAGATTTTTTAAAGTTCCTGGGACCAGTTACTCCAATAGGGGGTTTGTTTTTTATTGCTGGCTGGTTATTTTTGGCGCTTTCTGCCCGCAAAAGAAATTAATGTGGTGGCATAAAATTTGAATTGTTGAAACGGACTTCTCTATTAAAACAAATTGTTAGATATTTACCCAAAAAAACCCATGAAAAATTATATTATTCTATTTGGCAGCGTGTTGTTTTTAGGACTAGGATCCTGTAAGCACAAACAAAAAACACAGGAATCACCAAAACCGGTGCCGGTGGCTAAAGCCGAAGTGCCGGTTCATTGCGAAGTTACAGTTTCATTCGGCAGCGCAGGCAGCGGCATCGATGGTAAAAAATACGACGAAATAAAAAAAATGGTGGAGGACAAAAAACTAAAATACACGGATAAACAACAGGGTAAAGAGGGCGAACGTAAGTTGTGCCTTCCTCTGACTGAGCTAACAGCAAGCGATAAATCAAATTTTATTGAACAGTTGAAAAAAACTGCGTCTTCTGGTCAACTTGTCTCAGTATCAGGCGATTAAATATCCTTAAAGGATGCTAAAATTGTGGAAAAACCGACCTGAAGAGGCGGTTTTTTTTCTTAACTTTGCACACTTAACTAAAAAAAGAATATAATGAACGAAATTGGATTAAGGGCTCAGGATGCCAGCGTAGCCCAACTTGGACTAGCTAACGTGGATATGGCTTATTGGAATCTTCACCCGAGTGAACTTGTTGAAGAAACAATTCTTCGCGGAGAAGGCGTACTAACCGATGTAGGCGCCCTGGCAATTGATACCGGTGAGTTTACCGGCCGTTCACCTAAAGATAAGTTTGTAGTTTACGATGAAAATACCAAAGACAGCGTATGGTGGGGCGATGTAAATAACCGTTTTGAAGCTGATAAATTTGATGTGCTTCATAATCGCATGCTCGCTTACTTAGGTGGTAAGGAAGTTTGGGTGCGCGATGCGTATGCTTGCGCTGATCCTAAATACAGAATCAATATCCGTTGCGTGAACGAATTTCCGTGGAGCAACCTTTTCGCAAACAATTTATTTTTACGCCCTACGGTTGAAGAAATTAAAAGTTTTAAACACGAATGGACCATCCTTAATGCCCCGGGTTTTAAGGCTGACCCTAAAATAGACGGCACCCGTCAGCACAACTTTGCGATCATTAATTTCACTAAAAAAATTATTTTAATCGGTGGAACGGGCTATACGGGCGAAATCAAAAAAGGAATTTTCGCGGTATTAAACTATGTGCTTCCTCACGAAAGCGGCGTGCTTCCAATGCATTGCTCAGCCAACATTGGTAAAAATGGCGACACTGCTATTTTCTTCGGTTTGTCTGGCACCGGTAAAACTACGCTGAGCGCCGATCCT
>JAOQAF010000188.1 GCA_025963735.1 Bacteroidota bacterium | reverse complement strand
CATTAAACTGGCTCCTACGTCATATTTTGTTGTACCGCATCAGTACGATGAGTTTGAAAAAGCCCAGAAAGATGAATTTTTAAATATTAGTAAAGCAGGTAAAGAACAGATAGGCGCTGAGATGCATGGAACTGTAGGAGCTGTGGCGGTAGATCATGAAGGAAATGTAGCCGCGGCTACTTCAACAGGGGGAACTGCAAATTGTAAGGAAGGCAGAATAGGCGACAGCAGCATGGTAGGAGTGGGATCTTATGCCAATAACAGTACCTGTGCCGTTTCAGGTACAGGAGACGGTGAATACCTGATAAGGGGCGTTATCTGCCATTCTGTTTCAGAAATTATGCGTTATAAAAACCTTCCGTTAAAATCGGCCTGTAAACAGGTTATTCAGGTCAATAATAAAGCTATAAAGGGCGACATTGGTATTATAGCTGTAGATAAAAACGGGAATATATCTTTGGAGTTTAATAGTGAGAGGATGTTGCGCGCCTGGAAGGAAGGAAATAAAAAACCTGTGGTAAAGATTTATTAAACAACTTTAATTATAAAAAAAGGCCGTCTCTCACAGGAGACAGCCTTTTTCAAAAAAATAAACCGGTATTTATAAATGCAACGAAGCTTTCTTTTCTAACAGTTGCTCTTCAGTTTCAACATTATCTTCATCTTTAATGCAGCAATCAACCGGGCAAACCGCGGCGCATTGAGGCTCATCATGAAATCCCACGCATTCTGTGCATTTATCTGAAACAATAAAATAAACATCCATGCTTTTTGGTACCTGTGGGTCTTCTGCATTTACTTCTATTCCGCTGTTCTGGCCTTTAAATGTGCCTTTAACACCGGTTCCATCGGCGTAACGCCATTCAGCGCCACCTTCATATATTGCATTATTAGGACACTCCGGTTCGCAGGCACCGCAATTTATACACTCATCGGTAATTTTAATTGCCATTTTTTTAATAGTTTTGTTGCTTAAACAAGAATGCAAATATACGACCAAAATAGATGAATTTAAAACAAAGAATAGAAGCTTTTGCAAAGGTCGGGATGTTTATAAACAGGCATTTTAATGAGCGTGACGAGGCGGAGGGTCAATTACATCAAGGATTGGATAAAATAACAGAACTGGCCTATATCCATAATGGTTGGTTTACTACGGCTTTTGTTAACCATGCTATACGGTCTGTTGGCGGAATGCTGACAATTGAAGAGCTTACACGGTTTATTAATGGCATGGAAACGAAACATCCAAAAACGGTTGCCCTTATTTGCGCAGGAAACATTCCCATGGTGGGCTTTCATGATATATTATGCGTGTTGTTAACTGGCCACAAGGCTCTTATTAAATTATCAACCGATGATAATGTGCTTCTTCCCTTTTTTATTAAGCTTTTAGTGCATTATGAACCTGAATTTGAATCTTATTTTTACTTCGCAGAAGGCAGGTTAAGTAAGTTTGACGCAGTTATTGCTACAGGATCAAACAATACTGCTTTGCACTTTCAGCAGTATTTTGGGAAGTATCCTAACATTATCCGAAAAAACAGAACATCTATAGCAATTCTTACAGGCAGGGAATCCACCGGAGAGCTTAAGCTTTTAGGCGAAGACATTTTCCTGTATTTTGGCCTTGGCTGCAGGAATGTAAGCAAATTGCTGGTACCTGAAAATTATAGTTTTAATGCTTTGTTTGAATCCATCGTTAACTTTGGTTATGTAATCGAAAACAAAAAATACGGCAATAATTATGATTATCACCGGGCTATATATTTATTAGAGCAGCATAAATTTCTCGACAATAATTTTTTAATGATCAAGGAAAGTGATGAGTTGCATTCGCCGGTTGGGGTTTTATACTACAGTTATTATAAAAATGAGGACGAAATAAATCAATATTTAAATATCAATAAGCAAGCAATTCAGTGTGTAGTAGGGCAGGGCAGAGTGCCTTTTGGTTATTCACAACGGCCTGTTATTACTGATTTTGCCGATAACGTAAATACATTGGAATTTTTAGTAACTTTATAGTGGTCATGATAAAACGATTTTTAAAATCAGGGTTATTTCTTTTTTTATCGGCTGGCGCCTTCGCACAGGCTCCAACAGCAACCATTATTTCAGCTTCATCAACTGTTTGTACAGGCGCGGCTGTAACTTTCAGCAGTATTTCTACTAATACACCTGCAACTTATAACTGGGGGGTAAGTCCCTCAACCTCAGTAAACGCTTTTCCTGATTTCGCGGGTAACTATGTGGTTCTAACGTTTAATCGCCCCGGCTCTTATACTGCCAGTTTAACTGTTAGTAATGCCAGCGGAACAACAACCACCACCAAACTTATCAACGTTATTCAGTCGGCCAAGGCTGTGTTTAATGCAAGTTTAACCAATACTGGTTTCCCCGCTCAATTAGTATTAACAAACTTTTCTACCAATACTGTAAAAAATTACTGGGTGTTTAGTGATGTTGCCGGTATTGCTGGAAAAGATTCATTATTAAATACAATTAAAAACTACACGGCAAGTGGTTCATACAGTGTAAATGTTATTGCCCTGGGAGCGGGAGGCTGCAATGATACCGCTTCTTATCATTTTTATATATCCGATTCATCAGGTGTAACCGCACCTACCATTTTTACACCGAATAACGATAATGTAAATGATATTTTCAGGCCAATTGCCCGTGGTATTTCCAAAATGAATGTGTGGGTTTATAATCGTTATGGGACAATTATTACAAGCTGGGATAAAGTAAACGGATTTTGGGATGGCTATACCACCAGTGGAGAACCTTGTCAGGATGGCGTTTATTTTTATGTTATAGAAGCAACAGGTTTTGATGGAAGAAACTATAAGCTCAAAAACAATTTAACCTTAGTACGATAGTTATTCTACGCGTTAAAAACATATCGTTCAATTACATCAATCAAAATTATTTTAAAGGGGTCCGCAACGTTACGCTTCAGCTTGGCAAAGGCGAGATACTGGCGTTAGTAGGGAAAAGCGGAAGCGGAAAAACCACACTCATAAAATGTATTTATGGTCTTGAAGATTTAAGTAGTGGTGAAGTATTTATTGGAAACGATAGAGTTTTGGGCCCTTCATACAACTTAATGCCCGGCCACAAAGACATGAGTCTTGTCAGTCAGGACTTTTACGTATTGGATAACCATACGGTTGAGGAAAATATTTGGGATAAGCTTATTGGATATACCAATGAGGCAAAACAAAAAAGATCCTCTCAGCTTTTAAAATTGCTGGAACTGGTGAGTTTAAAAAACACAAAAGCCAGAAATTTATCGAGCGGGCAAAAACAACGGGTTGCCATTGCCCGGGCTCTTGCTCTTATTCCGGAGGTATTGTTGCTGGATGAACCCTTTAGTAACCTTGATAAAATTCTTACCGATAAATTATTTTCTTTTATTATTAAAGAGGTAAAAAGAAACAATACTTCGGTAATACTTATCACTCATGTTGCCGAAGAGGCTTTAAAATATGCCGATAGAATTGGTATAATGGATTCAGGTAAAATTACTCAGTTAGACGAAACGTGGAAAGTTTTTTACAATCCAAAAAATACAAAACTTGCCGGTTTACTGGGTGATTGCAATATAATACGAAAAGAAGATATTGAAAATGGCAAATCTCTAAAGACAAAAATATTAGTGAGGCCTGATAAAATTAAAATAAATGCCTCCAAATATTTATTGAATGTAGTCGTTAAAGTAAATCGCAGCAGCTATAATGGCCGCTGATATGAACTTTTGGCTGAAACTAAAAACGGTCATTCGTTAATTGTTTATACTTCCAAAGAATTTGAAAATGGAAAAAGCCTTGTGCTGGGCCTCGACATAAGTAAACCTTGATAAAAAAAAATTAATGTCCACCGTTGGGCTCCTTTTCGTTTTCTGGCGAAAATGTTTTTAACCACTCCAGGGCCGGTTCTACTTCTTTAAAAAATTTTACCGGTAACGAATATTTTCTGAACCTGATAATGAAGTTACCTATTATCCGGTGAGAAAGGGATTTAATTACATAGGCTTTTGCTATAAAAGGAATACCTGCTTCAGGGGTAGAAAGAAAATGCCGCGCATCATTTTCTATATTGGTATAAGGGTGCGGAATGAGTAAGGAAAGTACTTTTTTACCATTTGTAAGATTAGAAATCGCTGTATGAACGGCACGTATATCTGATTCGTTGTAACTGCGATCCGCGGTACTTATCTGCACTATACCATCAGGGCGCATTAATATTTCAGTGCCTTCAATTTTTATTTTTGATGAGTAGTCAGTGGTCATAAATCCAGAATAAATATAAAAATTCCGTTGAAGATAATAATTTTCTCTGTAGCCTTTATTTCAAAAAAATTAAAATGACTCTTGCCCGGGTTAACTTTTGGTTCGTATAACGATACAAAATCCCCACACACCGATTTTATTCCGTCACGACAGTTTATGATGCTAACTTTAAAAGGGTCTGCGTTACAGTATAAATGAAAAAAATTCTATTATTAATTTCTTTATTAATATGTCTTAAGGTTTGTTCACAGCAAATACTTTGGTCTAAACCAACTGTTTTCAATAATTCGCGGGGTTTAGTTACCGATAATACAGGAAATTTGTACCATTATGGTTCAAAGTTAAATTCATGGTATAGCAACAGTGTGGATACCGCCGGGTCTTTTATTCAGAAATTTTCCGCATCAGGAGCCTTGCTCTTTTCAAAGAGATGGCCGGGTAGTTTCTGGATAAAAAATATAATTTATGATGGCGTGCAGTATTTTTATTTTACCGGTACATTTTCCGGCTCCTATTCCGTAAATGGAATTTCTATTTCTTCAAAAGGAAATGAGGACGGTATGGTGGGAAGAATGGATCAGAACGGAACAATCTCATGGATCTCAACCATGGGCGCTTCGGGGCTTGATAACAGCAACGCCATTACTTTTAATAAAAGCAAAAATAAAATAGTGGTAACAGGTTCATTAACCGACTCTTTATTTGTAAATAAAAATTTTATAAGTTTTAACGCTCAAAAAACATTGTTACTGGCTGGATTTTCTTTAACAGGAAATTTACTGGACTTTAAAATGATAGATTTTTTAATTGAACGAAACTACGGTAACAGCGGGAGTGAAATTAAAACAGATACCGCGGGTAATTATATAATGGTGGGATCGCGCGAAGGTAAGTTCTGGAATGGAGATACCTTAAACGCACCTGATGAAGGTGTGTATGTTTTTAAATTAGATCAGAATTATAATATTTCCTGGTCAAAGTTTATAATTAACTCAGGGTGCTATTATGGGTATTCGTACGGGGGAATATGCGTTGCCGATAATTGCGATTCGTATATGCCTAGTTTTTGTTCTGGTAAATATGGTGGAAATGGGGTTTTACAACGTTTCGGTTCTACATTAGGAAATGTTGGATGGACGGGCACTAACACCGACGGAAGTTATGCCGAAACGTTTGCTCATAACGGAAATGCTTTGGTTATTGGTACTGAAGCGGCCAACGGCTGTCCGTGCGAAGGTAACCAACCGGGTTATCAGGTCATTAAAAAACTGAACAAGAACAATCAGGTAATAGGCGAAACAAGATTATTTAATGTGCGGTTAACACATCTTACACGCAGCGCTCAGGGAACTATTTTTGTATCAGGAGTTATATATGGAGCTCCCTATGCCGTCATTGGTCATGATACGGTTCACGCATCCTCTTCCCAGGGCTGGTTCTCGGGTACATTTATAACTGCACTCAGCGATATCCCATGTACACCACCGGTTATCAATAATGTTGAGGTGCCTTATCTAACTCAATATATATGTCCGCTTTCAACTGCCACGCTTGACGCAGGAAGCGGTTATACTTCCTATCTATGGTCTAATGGCGCCACTACTCAAAAAATTAATGTAAGCCAAAATGGTTCTTACAGTGTTAGGGTAACCGAAGCAACAGGCTGTCAGGCTTATTCTTTACCTACCCGCATCGAGAAAAAAGTCTCCGCAGCGCCAAAGCTTATGAATGTTTCCTACAATAAACTTACTAACCGTAATACTATTTTATGGTTAAACCAGGAGTATGGCGTTTCTAAGTTTAAAATATATAAATGGGAGGGTAGTGGCGACTCTGTATTAACAGCCATTTACACACCAACAAACGCCTATGAGATGGTATTTACCGATAGTTTATCTTTTAACGATACTTCGGCCGCGAAATATAAAGTTACGGCTATAGATACTTGTGGAACTGAATCATTTGTAAGCAATGCGCAGAAGGCAATGTTTCTTAAAATTAACCAGAACCATGCCGGCCATTTGGAATGGAATAAATATGAAGGTTTTACGTACACTAAGTTTTATGTACTGCGCGGAACAACAGTTAATAATTTAAGTGTGATTGATTCTACCGCCATTGGGCAAACAACCTATGCGCCAAATAACAGTACTCAAAATTTTTATTACCAGATAAAGGTGCAAACGAGTCCAAACAACATGTACTATACATCGTATTCCAATGTGGTTTTAAGAACTCAGGGAATGGCTAACCAAAAGGCAAATTCAGTATCCGGCTTTAAAGTTGATTTATTTCCAAACCCAACTGCAGGTATTGTAAATATAAATATTGAAAGTCGGCAGGTTATTGGCATGATGGATGTAAAAATAAGAAACATTAACGGCGAGCCGCTTGAAGAACATAATTTTAACGTAAAAGATAAATTGGCGAAGACATCAGTAAATTTATCTGCTCATCCAAAAGGCGTTTATTTTATTGAGATCATAATAAATAAAAAAAGTGAAATCAGGCGGGTTATTCTTAATTAATGATTTACCACTTTTTCAATTATTTTCTTTTAAGAGCGCTTCTTATTCTAAACTTTACTATCAAGGTATATTTCTTTTCTTTCTTCTGAAGGATAAAATTTTCAATAAAACATATACCATTAAAGCTGAAAAAATTAAATTAACCATTACTACTGCCCAGGGTGTTTGATACACATTTATTCCTGTATTTAAATAATGGGAGAGCCCGGAGGCAAGGGCAACCGGAGTGCCAAATAATGCTGTGGCAGCTCTTAGGGGTTTGGGAAACGTTTCATGCGCATAATAAAACCATGTTAGAAGAGAAGTAATTATTCCTACTGCAATAAGTATATTCACTTGTCTTTTATTTGTTCTTGCCATCTCAGTGTAAATTAAACAGGAGCTCAGAAGATCTAAGATAGTATTCCTTATGAACCATTGCGATAAAAATTATTTGAAGAACTGTGGAGCTTTCAAAGAATAACTTTTCGTTTTAGGGAATGAAAAAGCTTATCATTTATAACTTTAACAATGTCGCTGGTTAATGGTTTAATAAATAACTCATCAAATCCCTGGTCGATATACCATGGTTTATTGTGTGAGAAGGCTGTAAGCGCAAATATTGGAGTATAACGGTATGCAGCCAGTTGTCGTATGATTTTCATAGTTCTGATTCCATCCATATTAATATCGCCGAGATTAATATCCATTAATATCAAATCAAATTTTTGGTTCTCAACTATACTCAGCGCTGCCTGTCCGCTTTGCACACTTTCATAATTAAAATCTTTCTTTAAAATTCTTTCCGCGATAAAAATACTCAGGGGATCATCATCTACTATCAGGATGTGTGGTATTTGCTCAATTTTCACTTGGTTCATATATCTACTATTTATACAAAGTTCAGATATTTAAACCTGCAATTCAACCCTTACACACCGGGAAGCCTACACATGTAAGATTTTGAGAGATATTGTAAAAAAAAAGGAAAACCCACTTGAGTTTTCCTTTTTATAAAGCTTCAAAAAAAATACTAATAATATACCGGTCTTCTAACTTCACTGATATGTTTGCTGAAGCGAATAACCTGGCGCGTATAACCATATTCATTATCATACCAGATATACAACACTATGCTTCTTCCATCCGGTGAAATAATTGTGTTTTGGCTGTCAAATACAGCCGGACAAGGGTTTCCAATAACGTCGGTGCTTACCAATTCATTGCTGAAAGCATATTGAATCTGTTCAACCAGATTTCCTTCAAGGGCGTAACGTTTAATAATTTCATTAACATCTTCCTTAGTTACTTTTTTGCTGATGTTAATATTTAAGATTGCTAAACTAACGTTTGGCGTAGGTACCCTCACGGAGTTGGCTGTAAACTTACCGCTTAGCTGAGGTAAAACTTTTTTAAGCGCGCTTTCAGCACCAGTTTCAGTAATAACCATGTTTAAGGCTGCAGAACGTCCGCGGCGGTATTTCTTATGATAATTATCGAGCAGATTTTGATCGTTAGTATAAGAGTGAACGGTTTCAATATGGCCTTTTTCTATTCCTAATTCTTTATCAATCACATACAGAATTGGCATAATGGCATTGGTGGTGCAACTTGCGGCTGAAAAAATATTTTCTTTTTTTACATCCACCGATTCATGGTTAACGCCATGAACAACATTTGGCACATCTTTAGCAGGCGCGGTAAGCAATACTTTTGAAATTCCTTTTGATTTAAGGTGACGGCTTAACTCCGCCCTGTCTCTGAAAACCCCGGTATTATCAATTAGCAAAGCATTGTGAATGCCATATAAAGTATAGTCAATGTCTTCAGGCTTATCTGCATTAATCATGTGAACGGTGTGGCCGTTAATAATTAACGCTTTGTTTTCAAGGTCTTCAATAACAGTGCCCGGAAATGGTCCATGAACAGAATCGGTCCGTAATAAATCGGCGCGTTTTACAATTTCTTCTGAACTGTTTCCGCGCGTTACAATTGCTTTTAATCTTAATTGCTCACCTTTACCTGCGAGGTTAATAAGTTCGCGGGCGGCGAGACGGCCAATACGTCCAAAGCCATATAATACAACATCTTTTGGAACGATGGTGGTGGTGCCTCCTAATAAATCTTTTAATTTATCGTTTATGAAATCAGCTTTTGACTTGTATTTCTGTTCTTCCTGGTGCCATTCAAAAGCCAGTTTTCCAATATCAACGCGACCTGCACCGGCAGTTGATTTTAGTATTTCGGTAGCTAAGGCAACGGTATCATAAATGGTTATTGGTTTTTTTACAATGTTTTTGGCGTACATATGCAAATTCATAATTTCACTTGCACTGCGGTCAACCAATTGATTACGAAAAAGTATTAGTTCAATTGACTTTTCGAACCATAATTTTCCAACCACGTTTATAAGATCCAAAGCGGCTTTTTCCTGCTCGATCCAATCGTTAAGTTGTGTTTCGTAATCTGCGTTAATTTTTTCCAATGTCTCCATGAATGCGAATTAGTTTTTAGTTTGGCAAAGGTACTTAAATCCTTATAAAAAAGTAAATATATTGGTTAAAGGGCAGGTTAATTAGGTTAAAAACCCCAAAAATGCTGATTATTTCACTTCTTCATAATCAATGTATTCACCGTCTTTATCTGCATGCTTTTTCAGCACGCTTTTAACATCTTTTTTTGCATTGGGAGTAAAATCATTTTTTGTTTCAGTATGTGTGTCTGGTTGTTGCAAATTACTTTTTCGTTTACCCGAATTTTTAAAAATGGTTACAATCTGATAAAACAGCCAGATTACAATTATAGTCCAGAATACATCTCTCATTGCGAACATCAAATTTAATGAATTTTAGTGATGCATCACAAGAGTTAATATTTCCTCACAAAGGTGTTAAAAGGTATTCATAACATCTTATTGAACAAAATAGTATAATATTTATTTTGAGCTTGTTAATGAAACATTTTATTTTTATAGGTCTTTTTTTATCACTTTCACTTTCTGTCTTTTCTCAAAAAAAAGGCAAAAAAACCGCGGTGGCAGATGAAAATTTTAAAATTGACGATCTCCCGGGTGTCTTATTAAAAGAACTGAACAGCTTTCGTTTAAGCAAAGGGCTTGACACGCTTGAAATGAGTGAAATGCTTGTTTATTCTTCTCAATTAAGCACCGATAAAATGGCCTCTTCTAAAAAGGATAAAATTGAAGCCAAAACAACTTTTAAAAATTTAAAAAAGGCCGGTGCAACCAAACGCGGAGAAGAAATAACCATGAAAGCCCCCATTAGCAAGGGCAGGGAAAATTATAAAACGACAGATGTGTCAAAAGTGATCTCTAACCGCTGGGAGACAAATGCTAAAAACCTCACTGTTCTTACCAATCCAAAATATACATTGGTTGGTATTTCATGTGAAACAGACGATGATGGAAAGAAAATATATGTTAGCGCAGTGTTTGGAGGGTACGATATTAATAATGGCGGCGCTATGTATAAGAGCGATTTGAATGTTACTTATAATTCTAAATCCAAAAAGTTAAAGAATCCGGATAAGTCCTGTAAAACCTGCGAACGCTGGCGCAATTATGATGTGTTGCAGAAAGGAATTTATGTTTCGGGAGGCAAAGTTTATTTAAAATATAATAACAGCAAAGAGCTGCGGCGTTTATTAAAAAAACCAAAAGATGGTCTGGCTTTTGATATTGTTCAGCGTTCGCAATATGTTACAGGCGATTATAATATTGTAGACAACAATTTGTATAACAAAGGGGTAATGGGCAAAGTGATTTACAGGGATAACTTTTTCAAGAAGAATTTACTGATTGATCCGAAGGCAAAGAAAAAAAAGAAAGTAAACGGGATACAGGTGGAGTTAGGAAAATTCAATCAGAAAATTACCGGGCCCTATGAAATAAATTTAATTGTTGTACAGGATGGTCATTATTGCAAAACAATAACAAGAGGTTACGAGGAAAGCGGTAAAATAGAAAGTAACACGCCAATAGGCTTACTTGCGGCGAAAAATTCTACCGGTATTAAACCTGCTTTTGAACCTCGCTCAGAAAGTTCGATCATTAATTTCACTATTCCTTTTCAAAAAAATAAATATGAATTTAAGGAGGAAGATATTCAACCCATCATTAAGGCTTTAAATGAACCTGATTTTATCATCGATGGTTTGTTTATTTACGCTTATTCTTCTATTGAAGGAGATTCAATTGCAAATTCAAAATTACAACGGAAGCGGGCAGAGAGTGTAGTAAATGTGTTACAGGCCAAGCAGCAAAATAAAATTAAACCAACCATACAAACAAAAGACAGCTGGGGGTTGTTTTTGCTTGAGAATGAAGATGGCAAGTTTGCCGACGTTGTGGCTCTTGGTAAACGAAAAGCCATTAACCGGATTAATAACGATAAAAAGTTACTGGAGGAATTAGAGCCAGTTCTTGCGAAAGAAAGGTTCGCGCAAATAATAATGGATATTACTTACGATGTAAGCGGCAGCAAAGAACAACGGTTTTCGAAAGTGAGTTTTGACAGGGCTCTAAAGGCGGGAAATAAGCAACAGGCTTTTAAAATCATGGAATTTATGGGAAAACGGATAGGGGAAGGCAAGTATCCCGAAACCATTTATGATAGTTTGAACGTGGAAGAAAATGTGAATAATATACCATTCATAAACAATAAGGTTTATTATAAATATCAGTTGAATAATTCGATAGATGAAGAGGACAAGGCAACTTTTGAAAGACTGATGAAGTTAGAACCGGGAAACCCCATTCTACAATACAATAAAGTTTTTTGTGATCTGAAACTTGATAGTAATGCCGGAAATATTGATCATCAGAATAAAGTGCAGCAAACCATTGATGGCCTTTATGGTAAAATAGACAGTAATTTCGTAAATGGCTTAAACATTGAATGGCAGTTCAGGATCATGGAAAGCGTTGATACCTCTGACAATGCCGACGCCTTAATTGATGCCTGTATTAACCGGATAAAATCGTTTTATAAGATTAAGGATGCCAGTTGGCAAAACGCGTTGAAGCTTTCTTATGTGTTTACTCGTGCAAAAGATTATAAATACGCATCTACTGTTCTTGAACCCTATCTGAATAAAACCGATGTGCAGGAAAATCTGGTGTTCATGTACATTGCCGCAGCCAGCCGTTTACCTGAAAAATATTATTCACGTACGTTTGCCCGCGCCATGCAATTAGCAAAGGACAAAAATCCGGAACGTTATTGTAAATTATTTGGCGAACCTTACATGACATTTCAGGTGCTTGAGAATCCGGAAGTGAAAAGGGTTTATAAAGGAAGCTGCGGAAATTAGTTTTCTGTCAGTTCGAGTAGCTTTTGTTGACTCTTTCAAAAGCGTATCGAGAACTGAATAAAGGTGAGTCATTATACAAGCAGGTTGTTACTGCGTCTCGATACGAGCATGCCGTTTATTCGTGCTCTACTCGACGTGACAGTCTTTCCTAATATTGAGAATTAATATTATTTTTAAAAAATGCTTAAACAAATTTATTTATACATTCTTAGATGCAGCGATGGTTCTTATTATACTGGTGTTACTAATAATCCTGATAAAAGGTTAAATGAACATAATGCAGGAATAAATATCGATTCATATACTTATAAAAGAAGGCCCGTTAAACTGGTGTACCAGACTTCGTTTACAGATTTTAACCAGGCCTTTGAAACAGAAACAAAAATTAAAAAATGGAGCAGGGTAAAAAAAGAAGCTTTAATAAATGGCGAGTTCGATTATTTAAAGATCCTTTCCAAAAAAGATTTTTCTAAGAAAATAAAATAAGTCGTAGCAAACTAATTAATCCACTTTCAACCTCACGCATTTTTCAAATCTTCAATGATAAGTTTTTTCATTTTAAGCATGGCATTCATCGCACGCTTTGATTTTTCGGGATCCTCCTGACTAAGCAACGCACCTAAACAAGAAGGAATAATTTGCCACCATAAACCAAATTTATCTTTCAACCACCCGCACTGGCTGGGTGTTCCTCCTTCAGTTAGTTTATCCCAATAATAGTCCACTTCCTGTTGATTTTCACAATTAACAAAAAATGAAACTGCTTCGTTAAATTTAAAATGCGGACCGCCGTTTAAAACCATAAATTCCTGTCCATGCAGTTTAAAAGTACCCGTCATCATTTTACCATTCTGTCCAGAGTCAGGTCCGGGCAAATAATTTAAATGACCGACCGAAGAATCTTTAAAAACAGAAGTATAAAAGTTAATTGCTTCTTCAGCGTTGCCGTCAAACCATAAAAAAGGTGTAATTTTTTGCATATATATTTATTTAATGACTATTATAAAATCAATTTTCCTTATTCCAACCCATCAAATCTTTACCAATGTCTTTTCGGTAATATTTTCCCGAATACTGTATTTTTTCCGCGGTTATAAAACTTTTATCTACAGCTTCCGCAATTGTATTTCCGAACGAAGTAACGGCAAATACCCGGCCACCGTTAGTTACCACTTTATCTTTTTCTGTTTTTGTACCTGAATGAAAAACCAAAGATTCTTTATGTTCTGAAAGACCAGCCACTTCTTTTCCTTTTTCATAATTGCCCGGATAACCGCCGCTAACCAGTACCACTGTTGCCGCGGTTTCTTTCACGGTGTTATAGTTTTTTGAATGAAGAGTTTGAGTTGCTACACCTTCCAATAAATCCAATAAATCCGATTCAATTCTTGGTATCACCACTTCGGTTTCAGGATCTCCCATCCTGCAGTTATATTCAATTACTTGTGGCTGTCCATCGCAATTCATTAATCCAATAAAAATAAAACCACGGTAATCTATACCCTCTTTGTTCAATCCATCAATGGTAGGAATAATAACACGTTCCTCAACCTTCTTAATAAATGCTTCATCTGCAAAAGGTACAGGGCTTATAGCGCCCATTCCGCCCGTATTTAACCCTGTATCTCCTTCTCCAATGCGTTTGTAATCTTTAGCGGCAGGTAAAATTTTATACGATTTTCCATCGGTAAGAACAAATACCGATAATTCAATTCCTTTCAAAAATTCTTCAATAACCACTTTGGTGCCCGCATTGCCAAATTTGGCATCTATCAATATGTTTTTTAATTCCGATTTTGCTTCGTTTACATCGTTTAAAATCAAAACCCCTTTACCGGCT
>JAOQAF010000187.1 GCA_025963735.1 Bacteroidota bacterium | reverse complement strand
AGCCGGTAAAGGTTATTGAAGTTAAACACGCATCAAGCCTTTCTTTTGATAAAGAAAAAAGTAATGCCAAGGTTTTACGCGGCGATGTTATATGTGAACACGATGGTGCCATTTTGTATTGTGATACGGCACTTATTTTTGACCAGGATAATACGATGAAGGCAACGGGGCATATTAAAATTACAAAAGGGGATAGCGTTACTGTAACGGGCGATAAATTGTTTTACGATGGAAAAACAAAAATGGCTACGCTCGAAAACAATGTGAAATGTGTTGAAAAAGACATGATCTTAACAACCAATCTGCTTACGTTTGATGTGGGAAATTCAATTGCCAATTATTATAACGGAGGTACAATCGTAAATAAGGAAAATACACTTACAAGTAAAAACGGCCACTATCATTCGGCCAACAAGGAAGTAACCTTTCATTATGACGTTGTGCTTACTAATCCTGATTACAAAATGAAGTCAGACACGTTACGGTATAATACAACCAATAAAACATCTTATTTCCTTGGCCCCAGTATTATTTTAAGCAAGACCGATTACATTTATTGTGAAAACGGATGGTATGACACCGATAAAGAAAAAGGACAATTTAGCCAAAATGCATTGTTAATTACCAAAGAACAAAAGCTAACGGGCGACAGCTTGTTTTTTGACCGTAATAAAAGAACAGGTAAAGCCTATAGAAACATACGACTAACCGACACCGCTCAAAAATCGATAATCTACGGGGGGTATGCAGAATACCACGAAAAAAACTCTGAGGCCTTAGTGACAAAAAATGCGGTATATGCGCGGATTGTGGAGAATGATACACTTTTTATAGCAGCCGATACCTTATACCATCGTGATCTGGATTCGGTAAATAATTTTTTAAATGCATACCACAAAGTTAAAATTTACAAGAATGATTTGCAGGCCGTTTGTGACTCTGCATCACTTAACACGAAAGACTCACTTCTGCAACTCTTTCGAAATCCTGTTCTTTGGGCCAGAAAATCACAGGCAACAGCAAAGTTTATAAAAGTAAATGTTGGTAAAAGCGCCATTCACGGATTTAAGCTGGAAGGGAATTCATTTTTAATCCAGGAGGCTGATTCGTTGAGTAAATACAATCAACTATCAGGTAAAAACATTGATGGTTTTATTGATAAGGATACTATCCGAAAAGTTATTGTTACAGGTAATGCTGAAGTATATTATTATCCTAAAAATAAAAATAAAACCATTGGACTGAATAAAACTACCGGTTCAGAAATAACCATTTGGTTTAAAAATGATGAAATTGACAGGGCTACCATAAAGCCTAAGACAACGGGAGTTATTGATCCAATAAAAAATGTGGATGCTGAAAATACCAAGCTTAAAGGATTTAACTGGCAATATAACAAACGGCCCAAATCGCGTGAAGACCTCCATCCGCACCCAAAAGAAAAAGGAACCTTAAACTAATGTTATAATAATTTCTTGTTCATGCTGGCATATTTTTAGCATAAGCTTTATATCAAAAAACTCATATGAAAAAAATAACGCTTTTTAGTTCGGCTTTTTTATTATTAGTAATGGTAAGTTGCGGTGGCGCACAGGATGACAAAAATATTGCGGAGCCATATCCAACAACTGATACCACTAAAAAAGTAGAAAATAAGAATGACATGAATCACGATACGCTTAACCATCAGGGACATTAACCTTACATATCGTATTCAGAAGAACCAAGAACCCAGATGAAAGACTGAAGATCTATAAAATCTTTTGGTTTAAGCTCTGCAGTATCCTTTCTGATTTGTTTTGCGAAATTGATCAGGCTCTGATATGTTTGCCAGTTAGGCTTGGAGTGGTAATCAAATTCGTAATTATATACTTCGGCTGCTGCCTGTGTAACTCGTGGCTTAAGAAAAATGTGTTCTTTTGGGTTAGCGATAAAACCAAATACCGTTTGCAGTGGCCAGGTAAGAACACGCGTTTGTTTACGGGGTAATTTGGATAAGCACTCAGCAAAATTCCCGAAACGTTTTTGTAAAGGCTCTTTTCCGTAGATGTAATTATATAAGCCTTTGGCAAATAATTCTGCGCCTTCCTCTGGCTTAAGTGCATCCCTCAGTGCCATTTTTTCAAACGAAAATAACAGGTTTGTTTTAGACTCCATGTTAACCGCGCGTTTGGCTATTTCTTTAAAATCTTTCGCTTTTAGTAACCGGTTGAATTCTGTTTCGTTCAATTGTTCTTCCCACGCTAAATGAGCGTTCCATTTATAATTTCTTTCCCAATCAAAATATTTTTGATCCTGAAATCCATTTTTAAAAAAGTGCAAAAATTTCTTAATTGATTTATTCTTCGGTTTTTGCTTCTTAACGGCGGCTTCCATGCGATGTTATTTTTAAACTAGAATGTTACACATACCACTGCGTAAAACCATATGCCAGCGTATTAGCCCTTCCTTCAACATAATTTTGTTGGCATTGATATTGAGTAATTAAAATAAACTTAATCTCATGAAAAGAAAATTACTCACTTTTATTGTACCATTAGTAATCCTTGCATTTTCTGCTTGCTCTAATGATAATGGCCGTAACCATGAAGGAAACAAAGACAATGATAACCGCGGTAATCATGCAACGGATCCTGCCGAACCTTCCGATAAAGAATATCCTGGAAGTAAGGTTTATGATTCGCTTCATTCTTCCGACACTGTTAACCACCATTAATTTAAGAACAGTTGAAGCAGCTTGTAATTGGATGATATGCCCGAAACCAAAATATTCCTCATTCTTTTAAAACTGAGGAATTTAGTGTACAGCATGCCCGGCTTTTAAAATTTTTAATTGATATGTATCGTTCTGCCAATCCGTTTGTTAAAACTCTTCTTGAAAAAAAATTAACACTGGCTCTTGCAGAGAGCATGACCTGTGGCCTGGCGGCCCATCAATTATCTACCTGTAAAGGAACAGCCGATGTTTTTAAAGGTTCCATTGTTTGTTATAATGAAGAGGTTAAAAAAGATTTGCTTAAGGTTTCAAAAAATCTTATCCGAAAACATACTTGTGAATCTGCACCCATTACTGAATCACTCGTTAAACAACTTTCTAAATTAATAAAGGCCGACATCCACGCGGCTATTACCGGGCTTGCATCCGCGGGTGGTAGCGAAACAAAGACAAAGCCAGTGGGAACGGTTTTTTTTTGCATCAGATATAAAAACAAAATTTATAACATTCGGAAAGTATTCAGGGGTACCCCATTACAAATAAGGGTGAAAGCCTGTTACGCCTTATATGACCTCATTCTAGAAAAAATAAACCAATGAAACTGCCCAAGCCCTTTACCAGTAATAAAGATGTGAATGTAATAATTGAAACGCCTTTTAAAAGCAGAAATAAATTCGCGTATGTTGAAGAATATGGATTGTACAAACTTAAAACGGCTATTCCTGATGGGCTCGCTTTTCCCTGTGATTTCGGATTCATTCCCGGAACCAAGGGAGCAGACGGGGATCCATTAGATGTGTTGGTGATTATTGATGACTACACATTTCCGGGATGCCTTATTGAATGTAAAATTATTGGTGTTATTAAAGTGGAAGAACAAAAAGAAGCGAATAAAAAAGCGCGCAACGACCGGTTTATTGGCATCCCTGTTGAGTCAAGGGATGAAAACCACCTTTCTCACATTAATGAACTTAATAAAAATAAGATCAAGTCAATTACCACCTTTCTTGAATCCTATAACATAGGGAAAAAAGAAGTGCGCGTGATAGAAGTAGCCGGCCCGCAGGAAGCTCTGAAATTAATTAAGAAGCAGATAAAATGAATTTCATTTATGAACTTTTCGGCGAGGGTAAAGATTTAAGTGCTGGCCAGATGGCCGCCAGAGTTGTTATTGTATTTTTATTTGGTATTGTTCTTGTGAGAATAGCGGGCAGAAGGAGTTTTGGAGTTGGTGAACCTTTCGATAATGTAATGAAAATTATGCTTGGTGCAATTCTCAGCAGGGCTGTTGTTGGCGCTTCTCCTTTCGTTCCTATTGTTGTTGCTTCGCTTACATTGGTGATCATGCACTGGGTTTTTGGCAAACTGAGCGTATACAGTACTTCTTTTGGATCAATCATTAAAGGAGAGGTCATAGTTCTTTATGAAAATGGGGAGATGAACAGGCAAAATATGAAACGTTGTATGATTTCTGAAAAAGATCTTATGGAAGGAATCAGGGAAGGAGCGAATACAGAGTCTTTAACGGAAGTTAAGTCGGTACATCTTGAGCGTAATGGCAAAATGAGTGTAATAAAAAATTAATAATGAATCTTATAAATAAAAGTTACATCCGCGAAGTATACCATATAAATGATAATGGTATTTTTCCTAACAGTGAATTACCAGTTATAATATACAAAAGGGTACTTGACTTACCATATCTTTTTGCCTCAAATGCGGTGCGAAAATTATTTAAAAGCAACAACTGGAAAAATTCCTGGAAAAGTGGTGTTTTTGAATATCATCATTATCACAGCATCACGCACGAAGTAATGGGTGTGGCTGGTGGATCAACAACCATACTTTTTGGAGGAGATTCAGGGATTAAAATAGTTATTGAAAAAGGGGATGTAATTATAATTCCCGCGGGCGTTGCGCATAAAAATCTCGGAAAACAAAATCAGGTTACTTGTATAGGGGCTTACCCGGAGGGAAAAGAGTATGATATGAATTACGGTAAACCTGGCGAAAGACCCGCCACTGATAATAAAGTCAAACAAGCGCCCAGGCCTTTAACTGACCCTGTATTTGGTGTAAATGCCGGGATTGCCGAATACTGGAAGTAATGGACATGGAAACAGTAATTGGTATTATTGCGAGTGTGTTTACTGGTGTTGCCTTATTACCGCAGCTTATAAAAATTCTTAAAGAAAAAAAATCAGAAGGTGTTTCTTATGGAATGCTTGCCTCATTGTTCATTGGTTTAAGCTTTTGGATCTGGTATGGAATTATGAAACAGGATTTTATCATTATTGTTTCAAACTGTTTTTCGCTAATAGTAAACCTGCTTATTGTTTTTTTAAGCGTGAAATACAATCCCGAAACCAAATAACGGTTTGCTCCTTGACCGCCGGTTAAAATGCGTTAATACTACAGTTTGTAGCCAATAAATAAATCATTCGGGTTTATCTTTGTAAATGCCTAAACTTTATTTTGATAATAAATGGTATGCCGATCTTCCGTTGCATTACGGCAAAGTTCCATATTGGCTGGCAGAACGAATGGGCAGGTTAGGCGGCGCAATTATAGAGTCGGTTGTTTTAGAATACGGCAGAAGCGAAGTGTTAAGCAGGTTAAGTGATCCGCTGTGGTTTCAGGCTTTTGGTTGTGTTTTAGGAATGGACTGGCATTCATCAGGTATCACCACCTCGGTAATGGGCGCTTTAAAAGGCGCACTAAATCCAAAGTTTAATGATCTGGGAATTTATATATGTGGAGGTAAAGGCAAACATTCAAGGCAAACTCCCAACGAATTAATGCACCTCTCAGAAAGAACAGGTTTAAACGGAGATGAACTCGTGAGGAATAGCCGGCTTAGCGCGAAGGTTGATAATAACGCCATTCAGGACGGTTTTCAAATTTATCTTCATAATTTTATTGTTACGAGGGAAGGCGGGTGGGCCGTAGTGCAACAAGGGATGAATGAGCAGAATGGTATGGCGCGTCGCTATCACTGGAATTCGGCTCAACTAAAATCTTTTGTAGAAGAACCCCACGCCTTCATTTATGGTGTTAACCAGGGCGAGATTTTAAATTTAACCGATAAGGAAGCAACTGTTACTAAAACAGGTTTATTAAATCTGGTGAAAGAATCTCCCGCTGTTATTTTACCCGAGATAAGAAAAATAATTATGCCTTCGCACCACGATGTTCGTGAAAAAGATGTGGATTTAAAACGCCTGGGCAGTGTTTTGGCCCTGGCATATGAACGGCAGGTAACTGATTTTGAATCTCTGTTATTGCTTGAAGGGGTAGGTCCCAGAGCTATTCAATCGTTAACACTGGTGAGTGAAATTATACACGGTACTCCTTCACGCTTTACCGATCCTGCAAGATTTTCTTTTGCCCATGGTGGTAAAGACGGACATCCATTTCCTGTTCCGACAAAAACGTATGACCAAACCATTGAAGTTTTACGAACAGCGCTTGATAAGGCAAAACTTGGTCATTACGATAAACAGGAAGCGATAAAAAACTTAACGCTGGCTGCACAGGCGATTGAAAAAAAATTTCTTCCAAATGCCAATTTTTATAAAGTGATAGAGCAGGAGCGAAGAGATTCTTACAAATATGGCGGACGCACTGTGTTTGGTAAAGCCAAAGCTCCCAAGAATTCAGGGCAAATATCATTGTTTGATTAATTTTTTTAGACAATAAACTGTTCTCCTGCTCCGGTGGCACGTTCTTATCATTGGACTTAGAAAACAGACAGTCTTAAGTCTGAAATTAAAAAGAAAATATTAATGCCTGAGGGACCATCCATACTTATTTTAAAAGAACAACTTCAAGCCTTTGCAGGTAAAAAAGTAATTAGAGTTGAAGGCAATTCCAAAATCGATCTTCAGAAAATGAAAGGTAAAAAAGTTCTTGAATTTAAAAGCTGGGGCAAACATTTTCTTATTTGTTTTAAAGGATTTTACCTGCGGATCCATTTATTAATGTTTGGTACTTATAGGATAAATGAGCGGAAAGAAGCACCAGCAAGATTAAGTTTACAATTTGAAAAAGGTGAAATTAATTTTTATACCTGCAGCATACAACTTTTTGAAAATGATGTGAATGATGATTACGACTGGGACGTAGATGTATTGTCAGAAGAATGGGATCCTTTGAAGGCAGAAAAAGCTCTGAAAAAAACAAAAACCGCGAATGTATGTGATGCTTTACTTAACCAGGAAATTTTTTCAGGTGTAGGAAATATTATTAAAAACGAAGTGTTGTTCAGAACAAAGATCCATCCAAAATCAATAATTGGTGCATTACCTCCAAAGAAATTAAAGGAGCTGATTAAAGAAGCCAGTAATTACAGCTTTGATTTTTATGAATGGAAAAAAATATTCGAACTGAAAAAACACTGGCTTATTTATAAAAAGAAAGAATGCCCGCGTTGTAAAGTCGCGGTAATAAAGGATCATCTTGGAAAGGGAAAGCGGCTCACCTGCTTTTGCGACAATTGCCAGGTTTTGTACAGTTAAATTCCCGTGTGTTTAATTTTTTCTCGCAGAGGCGCAAATCTCGCGGAGAGGCTACTAAAAGCTTATTTCATGCCGAAGAATGAGGCATCGATGTTCTTTTTTGATTTATCACTAACTCTATGTTTCTATGTGGTTAAATTTATCGCAGAGTGGTTACATTTTCTCGCAGAGGCGAAGAGCCCGCAGAGAATCTACTAAAGCTTATTTGTCATGCCGAAGAATGAGACATCTATGTTCTTCTTTTGATTTTAATCAACTCAATGTTCCTCTGTGGTTACATTTTCTCGCAGAGGCGAAGAGCCCGCAGAGAAGCTACTAAAGCTTATGTCATGCCGAAGAATGAGACATCTATGTTCTTCTTTTGATTTATCACTAACTCTATGTTTCTCTGTGGTTACATTTTCTCGCAGAGGCGAAGAGCCCGCAGAGAATCTTTTGTCATGCAAAAAAATAAGGTAACTGATTAATCTTTTGATCACCTGTCCAATAGCTTCAGGCATTTCTGTAAATCAATTCCTTTGCCAAGAACTGGTAAAAACATATTTTTATTTTTTTCAATTCTCTTTAAAGCATTTTTAATATTAAAGTCCTGAGGCGATAAACCCGGTTTTACTTCTGTCCATTTTAACGGCATTGATACCGTTGCGCCTTCCTTTGGACGCAGACTATAAACAGAGGAAATGGTTTGACCTCTCCGGTTTTGCAGGTGATCAAGATAGATCATTTTATTTCCACGCTTTTTTAGATTACGTTCAAGGCTGGTAAACTTTGGTAACTGTTCCTGCGCCATGATGCAAACCAAATGAGAAAAATCCTTCAACTGATCATAGGTGTATTTTTGTTGAGTAGGCACGTATACATGTATCCCTGTGGCCCCCGAAGTTTTACAATAGCTTTCTACTTTTACTTTTTTAAAAATGTCATGTATAACATTAGCTGTTTCAATTACCTGATCAAATGTATTTTTATCTGCCGGATCAATGTCTATTATAAGATAATCGGGCTTATCAAGCTTTTGAATTGTGGAATGCCAGGGGTTAATTTCTATACATCCTAAATTGTTTAAATAAGCCAGCGTGGCTTCATTGTTACAAAGTATATAGTCAATGTTTTTGCCACCTGACTCAGAATATATGGATTTACTTTTAACAAAATCGGGAGCCTGATCACCTGCATCCTTATGGAAAAAACCATTATCCTTTATGCCGTTAGGGTTTCGTTTAAGGGACTGCGGTCTGTCTTTTAGAAAAGGTAAAATATATTTGGATACACTTTGATAATACTCGATAACATCTCCTTTTGTTACATTATCATTTGGAAAGAAAATCTTTTTAAGGTTTGTTACTTTAACTTTAATTTTTCCAAAAGAAAGCGTGTTATCATTTTCAGGGTCACTTTCTTTTTTTTTTACTGCTTTTTTTGCGGTGCTTGCTTTTTTAGCTGTGGTTTTTTTGGCTGTTGCTTTTTTCACTACTGTTTTTTTATTCTCTGCTTTTTTTATTTCTTTTATTTTTATGGGTTTACTCGCAGCTAGTGTAATTTGTTGTGCCGGTTTATCGTCCCGAAGGGTTAAAAAAATCGGGTGCCGAAGCATTCCGTCTCTGGTCCATTCTGTATATTTTATTTCGCAAACCAGCTCCGGTTTCACCCAGGTGGCCGGCATGTTGGTTTTTATTTTTTTATCGAAAGGACATTTAGTAGTGATTAACGGTTTTAACAATTCGCTTATTTCAGTAAGGGCTTGAGTATCAAAGCCTGATCCGGTATGACCGATATATTTTAATGCATTACCATCCCAAATACCCAATATCAGCGAACCAAAATGTTTGCGTGCTCCCGCAGGCTCTGTGAAGCCTGCAATAACAGCCTCCTGTGTTTTGTGGTGTTTAATCTTAAGCCATTCTTTTGTTCTTGCACCCGGCGTATATAAAGAATCCGCTTTTTTGGCCATGATTCCTTCCAGATCATTTTTTTGAGCCATTGCAAAAAACTCTTCTCCTGTTTCTTCAATATGATCTGAATATTTAATAACCTTATTATTTTTCGGAAGTAATTCGCGTAATAATTTTTTACGTTCTACCAATGGAAGATCAGTAACATCGGTACCATTCAGTGAAAGCAAATCAAAAACCCTGTATTCTATTATATGATTATTATCTGATTGATAGTGTTGGAGTAACTGAAAATCAGATTTGCCATTTTCATCCACAATAATTATTTCTCCATCTAAAATGGCCTGCAGGTGTAGTTTTTCAAGCGCGTTAACCACAATAGGATATGCGTCGTTAAATGAATTGCCATTACGTGAATACAGTTTGGCATTTGTTTGAAATACCTCTGCAATGGCACGGTAACCATCCCATTTAATTTCATAGATCCAGTCTTTATCACTGAAAGGCGTGTCGGTTTCTTTAGCTAGCATTGGTTTTATATAATCCGTTATTTTTTTTTCGGATTTATTTGCCAATACCGGTGTTTTTATTGAAGGCTCTTCTTTTTCTTCAGCTTTTGAAATGTTTTTTTTAGCCTTCGGCTGTGGTTTTGATTTTATGCCTTTTCCATGTTCAGCAAGCCATTTATTAATGGGAGAATTTTTTAATGTTTGTTCCTCACTGTTGTAATCTTCATGTACCGCGTATTTATCGTTATGCTTAATCAAGAGCCATGAATTTTCACCCTTTCCTTTTAATTTAACAAGGGCGAACTCACCTTTTAATTTTTTACCGTGCAAAGTAAATTTTAAACTGCCGGCTTTTAAACCCGCCATCAATTTTTTTTCCGCGGTTTTTAAATCTGAATTTTCAAGATCTGAATATTCACCTTCATCCCATACTTCAACAATTCCGGCACCATAATTACCTTCGGGAATAATTCCTGAGAAGGTACGGTAACTGTAAGGGTGATCTTCCACCATCATGGCTAAACGTTTATCTTTTGGATTTAAGGAAGGGCCTTTTGGAACGGCCCAGCTTTTTAATACGCCCTCCATTTCCAGTCTAAAATCATAATGCAAATGCGAAGCTTTATGGCGCTGCACCACAAATTTTAATTTGGACTTTGATTTTTCGGTTTTACCTGAAGGCTCTGGTGTATCCTTAAAATTTCTTTTTTTGTTATATAACTGCAGGCTCATAATCAGGATGCTTTTTTACGTTTGGTATTTAAACTTGCTTTTAACTGATCCATAAGGTCTTTAGTTTTACCATGAACAATTTTTAATTTAGGTTCTTTTATTTTAACGCCTTTTGCTTTTGCCTTTATCACCTTCATTAACTCTTCGGAGTAAGTGTCTTTATATTTGCTGATGTCAAATTTACCTGAGAGTTGTTCAATGAGCGAAACAGCCATTTTTAATTCATTCGCTTTTATTTGCGCCTTGGCGGGCAAGGCAAGTTCAGAGGCGTCTCGTATCTCTTCCTCAAAACGAATCCGGTTAAGTATAATAACTTTTTCATTCGCTTTTAAAATGGCAAGTGTCTCTTTACTGCGCATGACAAAGGTGGCGATCCCCACTTTTTTAGTTTTATTGAGCGCTTCTCTTAAAAGAGCGTACGCCCTTTCACCGGATTTATCGGGCTCGAGATAATATGGACTTTCATAATAAACACTTTCTATTTCTTTTTCATCTACAAACTCCGTTATCTCTATTGTTTTTGTTTTTTTCGCGCTTGCCCGTTCAAAGTCTTTTGGTTCCAGAATTACATACTCATCATTAGGCATTTTATAACCTTTTACAATATTTGACCAGACAACTTCTTTGCCCGTGCTTTGGTTAACACGTTTAAAATTAATGTTGGAGTGGTCTTTTTTATCCAGCATATCCAGATCAAGTGAACTTGATTGCGTTGCACTGTAAATCTTTACAGGAATGTTAACCAGTCCAAATCCTATTGCACCCGTCCATATTGGTCTCATACATAATAAATTATACATTTAACTGTAAAAAAATGTTCCCGCTTATTTTAAAGTGTTGTTATAAGTTTGAAGGTGGAATTTATTTCCCAATGCCTTAGGGCCATTTACAAAATTATTGTTGATAGAAGTTATAATAAAATAAGGGGATTGTGTAGTTTTACATATGGAGGTTAGGAAAGAGGCCATAAGGGTTACCTGGTTGAGTATTTGTGGGAATACCCTGCTGGCCATAGTTAAGGGCCTCGCCGGGTTTTTCGGGAATTCCTACGCGTTAATAGCCGACGCCATTGAATCTACTTCTGATATTCTTTCTTCATTTCTGGTATTGTTTGGTTTAAAGTATTCAACCAAACCCGCTGATGAAAATCATCCTTACGGTCACGGTAAAGCTGAACCTTTAATCACTTTTTTAGTGGTGGGGTTTTTAGTTGCCTCTGCCGTTGTAATTGCCTATCAAAGCATTCGACATATTCAAACGCCTCACGAATTACCTGAAGCCTATACCTTAATAATACTCGGCGCAATCATTGCAATTAAAGAAACGTTTTACAGGATTGTTTTAAATAAAAGTAAAAAAACCAACAGCTCTTCTTTAAAAGCCGATGCCTGGCACCACCGGAGCGATGCCATTACTTCTTTAACCGCCTTTATTGGAATTTCAATTGCTTTAATAATGGGTAAAGGTTATGAAACGGCCGACGATTGGGCGGCATTGGTTGCTTCGGTTATAATTTTGTTTAACAGCTATTTGATATTCCGACCAGCCCTTAGTGAGGTAATGGACGAACACGTTTATGATGAACTGGTAAGTGAGATCAGGATAAAATCAAAACAAGTTCCCGGAGTTATTGATACCGAAAAATGTTATATCCGTAAAACCGGAATGATGTTTCATGTGGATTTACATATTGTGGTTGATGGAGCCATTTCAGTGAAAAAGGGACACGACATTGCTCACGATTTAAAAGAAACGCTGCAGAAACAATTGCCGGAGATAGCCGGAATTTTAATTCATGTGGAGCCGGGTGAAGAATAAAATATCAGGAAGAAAAAAGCTTACCGGCAAACATAAGAGTCATAGGGCACCGGTGTGTCGGAGAAATCTTTTTCAAATACAAGACTCAGTTTTTGTTTAAACACGTTCATACCGTTTGGTTTGGTAAAAAAGTAACTTGCTCCCAGCTGCCATGCTTTCTCTATATCATTGGGATTTGAGGAAGTAGTAAAAACCACCACGGCTATTTTATTTAATTCTGTCCGGTTTTTTACTTCGGTTAAAAATTCATAACCATCCATAACGGGCATATTTAAATCAAGAAAAATAAGCGAGGGTTTGCTTTTAGTTTCTTTTAAATGAAGCAGCGCTTCCATTCCGTTATTACTTACATGACACACAGAGGCTGGTCTGAGCTCCGATAATACGCCAAGAAAAAACTCCTGATCATCCTGATCATCTTCAACTAATAAAATCTGGCTAAGCATTGGCGGGTTTTAGAATTGGTAAATAAATATTAAATGTTGCACCTGTATTTGTGTCGCCTGAAGCGGTCATTATACCTTTATGATTTTGAACAACTTTATTGCATATAGCCAGGCCTATGCCTGTTCCGGGATAATCTTCCTTATCATGCAGGCGTTGAAACAATTCAAAAATTTTATGTTCGTACTTTTGTTCAAAGCCGATACCATTGTCTTTAAAACTTATCTGCCAGTATGAACCTTCAGGAAGTGAAACTTCCGTAAAAATATCCCTGGAAGAAATAATTTTAGCATCAATTGAAATAACCGGGCTAACATCACTGCGTGAATATTTGATAGCGTTAGAAATAAGGTTTGTAAATAATTGAGTGAACTGTATTGGTATAATATTCAGTGTAGGCAGATCGCCTACGTTTATCACAGCTAGTTTATCTGCAATAATTTCCTGAAGATTATTCCGTACTTCATCAACTATGGAATTTAGATCAATACTCTCCATCTTAAACTGAGTATTGTTAACCTGCGAATAATTTAATAATGCGTCAATCAAGGCCTGCATACGATCGGCAGCTGAAGAAATGCGGCTAAAATCCTCTTTGGTTTCAGGAGTAAAAAGTTCCTGATTGCGTTCGTGGATCCGGTTAATGAACAACCTTATTTTTCTTAAAGGTTCCTTTAAATCGTGAGAGGCAATGTAGGTGAAAGACGTTAATTCAACGTTGGCATTAATAAGCGCCTGATTTTTTTCTTCAATACTGTGTGAGTGTTCTTCGAGAAGGGTTTTTGCATTGCGTAAATGTTCAATTTCAGCCTGCGCCTTTTCAACTTTTCTAAATGCCAGCTCTTGTTTGGCATCGTTTAAAAGTATATCCTGTTCCTTTTTCTGGGTAAGATCGGTAATAATAATTCCTATGCCTTTAAACCGCGGATAAAGACTACTGAAAGACATATACACCGGAATTTTTTTGCCTTTATAATTTAATTGTAATTCTCCTTTACTGATGCCCGAAAAAGATTCTTGAAAAAGTGTTTTAAAATATTCAACCGAATCTTCATCTATTAAAGATTCAATTTTGGCTCCAATGATGGAGGAGTTATGCGTACCTAATAGAGTTTCAAAAGCCGCGTTGGCGTATATGATTAAGCCCGATTCATTTACATTTAACGCGCTTTCGGCAAAATTTTCAATTAATACACGGTAAACGAAATCATTACTTTCAAGAGCCAGTATATTGGGAACGCCATTTTTTTTGATGGCAATAGCATCGATACCACCATTTTTTATCGATTCAATGAGTTCCTTGTAGTCTTCAATTTCTTCTTTTAACGATTCAATTTGCTCTAACAGCTCGTTTTCTCTGTTTATTGCTTCCATGCTTTATTTTACGTTAAGTGATAAGCCTTTTAAAACTTTTTCCTCATTTGAAAGATCGCCCATAATTTTTTTAAATGGTGCCGGAGCTTTTTTAATGAGAGTAGGACTTGCTATCAGATCATTCTCATACATTGTATTGGGATGCTTATAAATATCAATAACCTCCAGATCGTAACGGCCGCTCAGGTGCTCTTCGCAAATATGTTTAAGGTTTTCGATTGCTCTGAGTGAACTTAACGACATGCCGGTAACGTATAATTTAAGTATATAGGTATCGTCTTTTATTGTTTCAATTGGTTTACTCATTTTTTATTTTTTTAGGCTTTATTTCAAGATTGGTAAGTACTTTAATTTCATTTGAAAGATCACCAATAATTTTACGGATAGGTTTCGGTAATTCACGCACAAGAGTTGGTATGGCAAAGATCTCATCTTCTTCCGCC
>JAOQAF010000176.1 GCA_025963735.1 Bacteroidota bacterium | reverse complement strand
TATTAATAATTATATTTCGGAATTTCATCCGTTTTTTTTGTTATTTATTCCGGTATCTCACCTCCGGAACAATGTTATCACATCAATTTGTTTTTATTGATATCTCACACCGCAACTACACTTTTTTTTTCATTTCTTCACTGGCAGCGTTCACCTTTTCTTTTAGTTCATTTTTAAAATCAATCATTTTTTTAAGCACTGCCTTATCTGAACAACCTATGATTTGTGCGGCTAATATACCGGCATTCTGTGCCGCATTTACAGCAACTGTAGCAACCGGAACACCATTTGGCATTTGAACAATGCTGAGCAAACTGTCCCAACCGTCAATGCTGTTACTGCTTTTTACCGGCACACCAATAACAGGTAACGGCGTTAACGATGCTACCATGCCCGGTAAATGCGCTGCTCCGCCCGCACCGGCAATAATCACCTGAAGTCCACGATCAACAGCTGTTTTGGCATACTCCACCATTTTCTCTGGTGTGCGGTGTGCTGAAACAACATCTATTTCATAGAGAATTTCAAAGCGCTTTAAAATATCCGCAGCGGCCTGCATTACTGCAAGATCACTGTTGCTCCCCATTATTATACCGACTTTTGCTATGTTCATTTTTTATTGTTCTTACTCATCAATGATAATGAGTTTAAAATATTATTAAATATGTAAGGCGCGTTTTCCGGTGGCATCCAAACAAGCCTCTTTCATGGCTTCTGTAAATGTTGGATGCGCGTGACTCATTCTGCTAATGTCTTCCGCGCTTGCTTTGTATTCCATAGCCACCACGGCTTCTGCAATCATATCGGCAACACGGGGACCGATCATATGTACACCAAGAATCTCATCTGTTGCTTCGTCCGCCAGCACTTTAACAAATCCATCGGTATCCATGCTTGCGCGGGCTCTTCCGCTTGCTTTAAACGGGAAACTTCCCACTTTATATTTTTTTCCCTGTTCCTTTAGTTGTTCTTCTGTTAAGCCTACCGCGGCCACCTCAGGCCAAGTGTAAACGACACCTGGTATCAGGTTATAATCAATGTGCGGTTTTTGCCCGGCCATTTGCTCGGCAACAAATACACCTTCTTCTTCAGCTTTATGTGCAAGCATAGCTCCTTTAATTACATCGCCTATCGCGTAAATCCCATCAACATTGGTCCGAAGGTGATCATCCGTTTCAATCTTACCGCGACTATCTACTTTAACCCCGATTTTTTCAAGACCTAAATTATCCGTATAAGGCTTACGGCCTACAGCCACAAGGCAATAATCGCCTTTTATTTCTATTTTTTCTTCCTTCGCATTAAGTGCACTAACGGTTGCCTCCTTACCACTGGCTTTTACTCCGGTAACTTTGTGTTTAAACAAAAACTCAAACCCTAAGTTCTTTTTAAGAACGCGCTGAAGTTCTTTGCTCAAGGCACCGTCCATTCCGGGAATAATCCGGTCCATGAATTCAACTACTGTTATTTTACTTCCCAAACGCGCATACACGCTGCCTAATTCAAGACCAATAACTCCGCCGCCAATGATAATCATGTGCCTGGGCACTTCTGTTAATTCAAGAGCCTCAGTAGATGTAATTACCCTTTTTTTATCCACTTCAATACCCGGTAACGTAGAGGGCTTGGAACCCGTTGCTATTATGGTTTTAGCGGTTTCTATGGTTTCCTTTTTTCCGTCTTCTTTAGAAATGTCAATTGTGTTTTTGGTCGCGAATGAACCATGCCCCGTAAATACAGTGATCTTGTTTTTTTTCATCAAAAAATTAATGCCGTCCACCGTCATTTTAATAACGCCGCGTTTACGCTCAATCATTTGCTTTATATTCACCTTGGGCGATTTAACATCTATACCATGCTCCTCAAAATGATGAACCGCGTTATAAAAATGCTCGCTTGAATCCAACAAAGCTTTGGAAGGTATACAGCCCACATTTAAACATGTTCCACCCAAAGAAGGATAACGTTCTATCAATGCCGTTTTCATTCCTAATTGCGCGCAACGAATAGCAGCAACATAACCTCCCGGGCCTGACCCAATAACAGTAACATCAAATTTTTCCATAAAAAACTATTAATATTTTTTTTGATTTATTAAGCTCTAATTTACAAATTTTTCGGAGGACAAATGAAAAAAAGGCCCCTGTGTTATTAAATTCAGGCTTTTTTATTAAACCTCTGAAGCAAAGCAAAGCCCAGCAAACCAAGGGTAATCACACATGAAGCGTAGGAAAGAAGGTCGCCAAAACGGGAGTAAAAAGTTAATTCTTTATTGGGGTAAATGTTTTTTTGAATAACAGCTTCCTGCCACCATTTTGTAGGCTCACTTATGTTACCAAGCTCATCTATAAAGCAACTGGTGCCGGTGTTGGCACATCTGGCAATCTGGCGGCGATTTTCAATAGCCCTTAATCGCGCATAGTTTAAGTGCTGTACATAGCCGGGTGAATCATCCCACCAGCCGTCATTAGTTATAATAAAAATAAACGTGGCCCCTTTGCGAATATATCCCGTAACATAATCACTGAAAACACTTTCATAACAAACAACCGGAGCAACACCTAAGGTATTGTTGTTTCCTTTAAAACTTGCCCGTTCTTTTTGAAGACCCAGGCTACCAACTGTTCCGCCCATTTCAAGCGCGAAATTTTCCAATGGTTTTAAAAGTGCCGGAAAAGGCATTAATTCAGAACCCGGAACCAGTTTGGATTTATGATATATCTGAATTCCTCCTGAATCAATTTGAAGCGCTGTATTAAAATAATCAAAATATAAATTGTCTTCGTATTTTCTTGCGGTAGCTGTAATGTCTTTTTCGTTTCTATAAAACTTAATTGTACTTGCTCCAACCACAATTTTTAACCGCGGAAATTTTTTTATCAAACTGTCGTTAAATAAGTCAAAGGCTTCGCTTTCTTCAATCTGATCTTCGTCGAGATTATCAATAATAAAGGTTTCGGGCAAAACAAGATATTCGGTTTTTGATGAGACTTTCCCTTTGATTAAACCAAGCATTTTTTTAAACTGAACATCAAAACCCAGTTCAAATTTATCATTATACGGATCAATATTAGGCTGAACAATTACAGTGTCAGTAGCATTTTTAGAAAGAGGTTTTCTTAAAGCATACATGAGGTATGAAAATAATACAGGAAGAATAATAGCGGCTGCTATTTTCAGGATTGGCTTAGAATAAATTTTAAGGGAAGGATAATTTTTAATTGTTTTAAATATTAAAATATTTACAAATAAGGCCCAAGCGGAACCGCCAGACGTACCCGTGAACTCATACCACTGAACCCATTGATGATTAAACGCGAAGGAGTTGCCTAACGTTAACCAGGTCCATGCAAGATCCCACAACGAATGACCGTGCTCCCAGGCCAGCCATACGGGAATTAACAACCAAACCGCCCAGGATTTATTAATCCTTTTTTTAATATTTGAAAAAATAAGAAAAACAATAGCCATGAGGAGACCGTTAGCCACAAAAGCCAGGATGGCCGCCATTTTCCCAAACTGAATGAGGTACACCCACCATGTTACCAATACGTTCCATGAAACAAAGGTGAGAAGAGCCAGTCTGAAAACTTTTAGTTTGCGGTTAGCCCCCGGGTCGGATGAAATATTGTCCTCGGCAAGCAGCAAAGGAACAAAAGCAAAAAAAATCAGGATTGTAAGATGACAATACCAGGAGGCGGAAAGTAATACGGCAGATAAAAGACTTAATATTAGATTATTTAAACGGCCACGCATGGGCAGCGAAGATACTATTAATTGAATGCGATATAAACAGGGTGCTGAAAATATGTTTAAATCTTATACGGATATTTCACAAAAATTATACTGGCTTTTGCCTGATTTAAGAGTATATTTGCAAGTTGCATTTTTTTATGACTGATCAAAGTTCCACTACCTCAGAACCACGTAAATTATATCCTTTCCAGGAACAGGCTGTTAATAATATATTTAACCGCTTAATAGAACTTCCTCCGAATGCTAATTTACTTTTTCAACTCCCAACGGGTGGTGGCAAGACTATTATCTTCAGCGAGATTGCGCGCCGTTATATTGAAAAATTTAAACGTAAAGTTTTAATACTAACCCATCGCATTGAATTAAGCAAACAAACCTCTGACGTGCTTGCCGAACTTGGCATAAGCAATAAAGTAATTAACAGTGAAGTTAAAGATCTTCCGAATCAAACCGAATACCAAACCTTCACCGCATTAGTTGAAACACTTAATAACCGCTTACAGGAAAATGATCAGTTTCTTGAAGATATTGGATTAGTAATTGTAGATGAGGCGCACAACAATTCATTCCGGAAAATATTTCATTATTTTAATGATGTGAATATTTTAGGAGTAACGGCTACTCCATTAAGCAGCAATAAAAAATTACCTCTTTATCAAACATACAGCGACCTTATTGTAGGCGAAAGTATTTCAGCATTAATAGAGCAGGGTTTTTTATGTGAAGGACAAACCTACACCTTTGATGTTAACTTAAGCTCTCTAAGAGTGGGAAGTAACGGTGAGTTTACCGTTGGATCGCACGAAATGCTTTACACGCAGGCTATGATGCAAAGTAAGCTGATTGAAGCTTATGAAGAAATAGGAAAAGGAACCAAGACACTCATTTTTAATGCGGGGATTCTTACCAGCCGAGCAGTTTACGAAACCTTAAAGAAAAAAGGTTTACCTGTAAGACATCTTGATAGTACTTTTAGCGATAAGGACAGGGCCGATACCCTCGACTGGTTCCGTAAAACAAAAGACGGCATATTATCATCGGTAAGTATTTTAACTACAGGTTTTGATGAACCCGAAGTGGAAACCATTATGCTTAACAGGGCCACAAAATCATTAACACTTTATCACCAGATGATTGGCCGGGGCAGTCGTGTGCTTCCTACAAAAAAAACCTTTAAGATCATTGATCTCGGAAATAATTCGCGCCGTTTTAATTTATGGCAGTACCCTATTGACTGGAAACACGTTTTTGTTGCGCCTCATTTGTATCTTGAACACAGATATAAAGACGAATGGGATTATGAAATGGAAAACGATTATGATCTTCCCGCGGAGATCAAAGAACGTTTTTTAAATTCCAGCGCGGAAGCTTTTGTTGTACGCGACCATTATATGATGGCCCTGCGCAAGGGCAAGAAACCACAGGTAGTTCTTGATGAAAGCCTGGAAGACCATTTCGGAAGGATTAAGGATAATGCTTCTGATTTTGATGAAGCCTTTGAATTGTTTAATCTTTTAACTGAAGAAATGAAGTACAGGGTAAAGCAATTCGGTAAATGCATCAACGCTACTAACAATCACAGCGACTGGCAATATCACCAATATGCCAGTAAACTTCGCCGCCGGCTTATGAATTTCTTTGTTGAATAATAATGAGTCGTCGCATGTTGTATAAACTTCTTGGATATCTCTCAATTATTATTGGCTTATGCGCTGCTGCCTGTATTTTTAAAATACAAAACATGTTTTACGGGATAGCCATTGCCATTGTTGGTTTTATTATCTCCGGAATAAATATTTATCTGAACATGAAATATTATTCTGAAGAAGAAAAATATCCAAAGGGATATCTGGGCATGCTTTTCAGCTCACTTCCGGTATTATTCATGTTGTTTGTGATTTTTAAATTCAGACAGTAATTCTCTCCGGTTTTTTTTAAATCCAGGCAATTCCTTTTTTAAGTAACGCTAAGGTTTTTTCTTCCTCAGAATTTTTTTGCGCTTTAAAATCATATTCCCAGCCGGCAGTTTTCGGCAAGCTCATCAAAATAGATTCCACGCGGCCATTTGTTTCTAAACCAAACCTGGTGCCTTTATCATAAACCAGATTAAACTCCACATATCTTCCACGACGCAATAGTTGCCATTCCTTATTTTGCTGAGTACAGGGTTTGTTTTTGTTTCTTCTGATCAGCTCAGAATAAACAGGTGCAAAACTTGTTCCCAAATCTTTCCAGAAATTAAAGTTCTTCGCAAAATTCATTTCAGGATTTTCATTTAACCGATCGAAAAATATGCCGCCAATGCCACGTGTTTCGTTACGATGCTGAATAAAAAAATAATCATCGGCCCATTCTTTAAACTTTGAATAATAAGAAGCGTGATGTTTATCACACGTTTTTTTTAATTCGCCGTGAAAGAAACGCGCATCTTCTTCAGTAACATAATGAGGTGTAAGATCAATACCTCCACCAAACCATTTTATACCGCCATCCATTTCAAAATAACGAATATTCATATGAATGATAGGAACCCATGGATTTTGCGGATGTATAACAATAGAAACTCCGGTTGCAAAAAACTGCGGTTGTTTGCCCGCTTTTCCCAGTTCTTTATTTATTACTGCACTGTGCTGTTGCTCCTTAAACAAGAAGGCAGGTGCTTCGCCATGAACGGCACTAAAAAGAACTCCCCCTTTTTCTATTACATCACCATTTTTTATTATCCGTGTGCGACCGCCGCCACCTTCCTTCCGCACCCAGTTATCTTCTGCAAATTTTGACTTACCATCGGCACGTTCCAACTCCAAACAAATTGAATCCTGTAATTTTTTTAACCAATCAGTAATGTTATCGCGGTTTATTTCCATCCTGTTTTTTGCAGCTGGTAATTGTTATAACGAAAAATATACACTCCTCTATTATCAAAGCCGGTAATGTTATCCGGTCTCATAAATTTAAAACGCATGTATCCTGTTTCTGCAGGTAAATTATTAAGATTAAAAATAAAATCCGGACCTGTTTCCTTCAGATTTTTTAAATAATAGTAGCCAATATCAAAGCCGATGAAATAATACTCGCCGGGTAAAGTGTTTTGTTGCGACTTATAACTTTCAATGAGTGAGCTATACGATGTTGTATTCACTAAATTATTCTGGCATGGGAAAGTAAAATGTAACTGGCTCAGATACTCCTGATCTATATTGTCTATTTTTCCCACACTTTCCCATCCACAGAGCACAATGTCTTTTCGGTCGGCATAAATAGCAAGTTGCGTTGTAAAATCGGCTATAAACACCTGATTATTACTTAACGTAATTATAATGTTTTTTACATTGGGAACATAGGCACTCTTAACTCCTGCAAGCCCTTTTACTATTCTGATTGAATCCAGTTTACCTTTAGCTTTTTGCCTTTCGTTGAAATAATTTTTAAAAGCTTTGATGTATGAAAGTTCGCGGGCATCAGTTCCAACAGTTCCCACAAGAATTACATTGGCGTTATTTACCATTAAAGAATCGATACAATAATCTGCAAGACTTTCAAGCAATGTAAACTGAGAAGGATTAGCCTTGGATACATATACATTATTGTAAAGCATTTTATTTTGTTGGGTGATTGGCGATACGATAGGAATACCTAATTCTTTTGCCTTTTGTGCAATGGTTTTAAAACCATTAGCATACAACGGCCCGAAAATCATATCGGTTTTTTTAAGCTGAGGATCATTGGCCAGGCGGGAAAGCTTTAATGAATCTTTATCATCCACATCATATAAATCGATATTTACTTTAAAGTCTTTTGAAACAAGGGAGTCTGTAACTCTTTTGAAGCCAAGATAAAAATCAACCGCTAAGGCCGGTACCGCCGGAAAATTAGAATTTGTTTTTAAAAGATTAGAAAGGTCGACGGTAAGAGTTTGTTCAAGCCTGAACGGGAGTATCAAAGCAACCGTATATTCTGTTTTTTTAGGACGATGAATAATATTAGGATTTATTGAATCTTTAGAATTAACAGGATTAACAACCGGAGTTGCGGTACTGATAGTGTTTTTTTTCTTTTCGCCAACAATAATTAACTGGTCTTCCTGCACTGCCTGAGTAATGAGTGATGGATTCCAAAATTTTATTTCTACGTCTGAAATATTGAACTTTTTAGAAATCGCATATACAGTTTCGCCTTTAAGTACTTTATAGGTAAGATATTTTGTGGTATCAATAGGTAAATTTCCTGCGGATACCAACGAATTGGATTTAACTGATATGGTAGTTGTAGCGGGGGCAACAGGCTTTACCGGAATTTTAATTTCCTGGCCGGCTTTGGTTCCGCCTTTGGTTTCGGGGTTAAGTGAATAGATTTCATCAAGGCTTACGTTATACAATTTCGAAATCGAATATAAACTTTGTTGTTTCTCAATTTTATGAATATAATAATTTGTACCGTTAATAGAAGTGATTGTAGACGATTTCGTTTGTGAAAAAGAAACCGAGCTCAGCAAGCAAATAATTGCCGCAAAAAATATTTTTATGTAATGTATCAAGTTTACTTCAGGTAAGATCTTCCGGGGTTATTCCCATTCAATGGTTGCAGGAGGTTTTGAACTAATGTCGTAAACAACCCGGTTAACACCTTTTACTTTGTTGATTATCTGATTGCTGATGGTTGCTAAAAAATCATAAGGTAAATGGCACCAGTCTGCAGTCATGCCATCGGTGCTGCTTACAGCTCTTAATGCCACCACGTTTTCATAAGTTCTTTCATCGCCCATTACACCCACACTTTGAATTGGCAGGTAAATAGCCCCTGCCTGCCAAACCTCGTTATATAAATTATGGCTTTTTAATCCTTCGATAAAAATATGATCTACTTCCTGTATAATTCTTATTTTTTCTTCGGTGATATCACCCAGTATACGTATAGCCAGGCCCGGACCAGGAAAAGGATGACGACCAAGAATGTTTGGATCAAGCCCTAATTCTTTACCTACCCGACGTACCTCATCTTTAAATAAACTTCTTAAAGGCTCAACAATTTTTAACTTCATATAGTCTGGCAAGCCTCCCACATTGTGATGCGATTTAATTGTTGCCGAAGGGCCTTTTACGCTTACGCTTTCAATAACATCAGGATAAATAGTACCCTGGCCAAGCCACTTAGCATCTTTTACTGATTTTGATTCAGTGTCAAATACGTCGATAAACACTTTGCCAATGGCCTTGCGTTTTTTTTCGGGATCAGACACATTTTTTAATTCGGCATAAAAAAGGTCTTTTGCATTTACACCTTTTACATTTAAACCCATATGCTGATATGAATCAAGCACATTTTCAAATTCGTTTTTCCGTAGTAAACCATTATCCACAAAAATGCAATGAAGATTTTTTCCAATGGCGCGGTGTAATATCATGGCTGCAACGCTGCTGTCCACACCTCCGCTTAATCCTAAAATCACCTTGTCATTTCCAAGCTGTTCTTTTAACTGACTGATGGTGGTATCAATGAAAGAAGCGGGTGTCCAGTCTCCCGAACACTTGCAAATACCATAAACGAAATTTTTGAGTATTTTGGTTCCTTCACTTGTGTGGTAAACTTCAGGATGAAATTGAATACAAAAAGTATCTTCGTTTTGAATAGTATATGCCGCTACTTTAACATCGTGTGTACTTGCCGTAATTTTAAAATTATCCGGTAAAGTTAAAATAGTATCACCATGACTCATCCATACCTGAGAGTCGTTTGAAATATCTTTAAACAGCCTATCTGTAGAATCTTTCACTTCCAAATGCGCCCTGCCGTACTCACGGGAGTTCGACTTTCCAACTTCACCACCATAAAAATGAGCCAAAAACTGCGCCCCGTAACATACTCCAAGCAATGGTAATTTCCCTTTAACTAGATCGAGGTTTGGCGTAGGTGGCTTTTCTTCCCTAACACTGTGCGGACTGCCCGAAAGAATAACGCCTTTTATATTTTTAGTGATTTCAGGTATTTTGTTGTAAGGGTGGATTTCGCAATACACATTTATTTCGCGTAAACGACGCGCAATAAGCTGCGTATATTGAGATCCGAAATCGAGAATTAGAATTTGTTCCTGCATAATATTAAGCAAACAAAAATACGATTAAATGAGTGCTTTTTGTTGAAAAGCTTCTTTTTTTACATTCTTTACAGAACATGTAAATGGCGCTTTGATGGTTTGATAATCCATAGGATAATAAAAAAAGCCTTCCACAAAGTGAAAGGCTTTTATTCAGTCGGGGCGGCCAGATTCGAACTGACGGCCTCCACGTCCCAAACGTGGCGCGATACCGGACTACGCTACGCCCCGGAGTTCTCAAAATTGAGAATGCAAATATAGTATTTTTTTATAATTAAATAATAAATTTTTTCTCCTACCAAAAAAATAAATTTTTTAGCTCTTCTTCGTCTAAAACTTCCTAACAGCTTATATCTATCTCCCGGCACAAGGTGAAAAAGGCTTATATTTGCAGCCCCTTTAAAACTACCGCACCAGTTAAACAACATGAAAAGTAAACAGCTCAAACCTGATCTTCAACCCATCATCTTTATTTCAAAGACGCTGTTGCCCGACAGTCCTTTGTTATCGGGTTTGGCGTCGAGCGGTTTTGAAATTATTCATGAATCTTTGATTCGTGTTTTACCTATTCGTTTTTCGTACTCTGCAAAAACAAACTGGATTTTTTTCTCCAGTAAAAATGCAATTGAACATTTTTTCACACAGCAACCACAGGTTGAACCGGGAACAAAATATGGCGTTATGGGAAAGAGTTCTGCGGAATATCTTTTGCGTTATGGTATCAAAGCTGATTTCATTGGTTCAGGTATAGACACCAGTCAGATTGGAAAAGATTTTGCTGAAGTTATTAAAAATGAAACTGTATTGTTTCCTCAGGCTATAGACTCGCTGCAAACAATTCAAAAACATCTCTCCTTCAATAACATCAGTTCAAACCTTTATGTTTATAAAACAACGTTAAGGT
Source organism: Bacteroidota bacterium (assembly GCA_025963735.1). Classification (GTDB taxonomy): domain Bacteria; phylum Bacteroidota; class Bacteroidia; order B-17B0; family Aurantibacillaceae; genus Aurantibacillus. The sequence goes on along the minus strand of JAOQAF010000176.1, from coordinate 23,024 downwards.
CTGACTTTACCTTGCCTCCTGTTAAAGTTTTAGTGTTTACAAGTCCATCCAATGTTGCAGCTTATTTTAGCAAGTATAAAATTTTCCCCGGGCAGAAGGTTGTGGCCATGGGCTCTTCAACGCTTCGCAAATTAACCGACCAGGGAATAAAAGATGCCGCGATACCCGCTTCATTTGATGATGAAGGCCTGTTGAATGCAATTTTACCTCATCTGATAATTTCCTGAGTTTTATTTTTAGTTGAAATTGATTTTAAGGATTTAATTTCTTAAAAATTTTATTTAACGCAAAATCAAAAGTCGGTTAGCATCGAGTTTAATAAAAATAAAAAGTAAAATTGTAAAGGCCCATAGGGAAGAGCCTCCATAACTGAAAAATGGTAATGGTATTCCAATAACGGGCATCAGACCAATGGTCATTCCTATGTTTACTGCCAGGTGGAAAAAAAGTATGGCCGACACACCATAACCATAAATCCGGCTAAAACCCGAACGTTGTCTTTCCGCTAAAAAAATAACTCTCAAAATAAGAAATAACTCAAGAAAAATAACACCTGTGCTTCCAAGAAAACCCCATTCTTCTCCAACCGTACAAAAAATAAAATCCGTATCCTGTTCGGGTACAAAATCGTATTTGGTTTGAGTACCCTGCAAGTAACCCTTACCAATAAAGCCTCCGCTTCCGATGGCGATTTTAGCCTGGTTAACATTGTAGCCTTCTTTTTTAAGATCAACGGTACCACGGCCCAACAATACGTCAATCCTTACTTTTTGATGCGGCTCTAAATGATTATAAACATAATTTGTAGCAAGCACCACACCTGAAGCACATACAAATACCAGAACCACACTTATTAAACTTTTTCTGTTTCGCGGAATAAATAAAAAAGAAGCGGCAGAAATAACTGCCAGCGCTATTATCAGGCTGGTTATCTGGCTTACCACAAGTGCCACAACAAATAAAATGGCGGCCAGCAAACCAAAAATTAAAAAATTAACCGACAGCCCTTCGCGGTAAAGAACAATTACATACGCTATAAAAACGATGGCCAGTCCTGTTTCATCCTGCAGAAACTTAATTACAATAAGTGGAATGATGATGATAACAAGCGCATAAAAGGTGTTCCGGTAATTTTTAATAAGATCTCTTAAACGTAAACGAAACTGTTGATTTACAATAATTGTACTGTTACTTAAAAATTTAGCGAGGGCCAAATTAGCCGCAAATTTCATGAATTCGGCCGGCTGAATACCAATGTCGCCGAAGCGAAACCAGGATTTACTTCCTTTAATTTCCCTTCCTAAAAATAAAACCAGAATATTTGCGGCTAATAAAAAGCCATAGAAACCATAAGCAAAGGCGGTATAAAAATTAGCGTCAATTAATAAAATAGAAATGGCAATGATAGCGGCACCGCCAATCCAGATCAATTGCTTGCCATACTTCTGAGTGGTATCAAAAATATTCTGGTGTTCTTCATTATATACCGCTGCGTAAATATTTAACCAGCCCAGGATTACTAATAGTATATAGGTTAAAATGGTTAACCGGTCGGCGCCTGCGAAAATATTTGTTTGATTATTTCTCATTAATGGAAACCGGTTGATAATAAATTTTTTCCGTTAATAAGATCGGCCGCCATAACACGTTTTTCAACTTCCGGACGATCGGTTTTACCCTTTAAATATTTTTCCATCATTAATGTTACAACGGGGGCACTCCACACCCCACCAAAACCGGCATTTTCAACTATGCAGGCGATCGCTATCTTCGGATTATCTCTCGGGGCAAAGGCAAGAAACACGGCATGTGATTGTCCGTGCGGATTTTGCGCGGTACCCGTTTTACCGCACACGATGATATCTTTTAACCTATTGGCGTACGCGGTGCCTCCCGGCTCCATAGCGCCCTGCATGCCATCAATAACATTCTGATAAGCCTCTTGTTTCTGCACACCAACATAATGTTTTTGTTTAAAACGCTTATCAAGAAATTTTTCGTTACCTACGCCCTGTATACAATGCGGTGTATAATAAAAGCCACGATTTGCAATAGCAGCCACAACATTTGCCATTTGAAGGGGAACTAACAATAATTCCGCCTGACCAATTCCGAGAGATACAATGGTGTTACTTCGCCAACCGTTTTTACCGAATACTTTATTGTAATATTCTACTGAAGGAACATTTCCCGGTTTATCATAAGGTAAATCGGTTTCAAGGTGTGTACCAGGACCAAATGTTTTTACAGTTTCACGCCAGTGGTTATAACCGTCAATAAAATTCGGATATTTTTTCTGATCAACAATTTCGCGGAAAACATAACTGTAATAAGAGTTGCATGAAACCGAAATAGAACCCGGCAAATTTTTTCCTCCGCCATGAGCGTGGCACTTAGGCTTGCCTCCCATTGGAGGATAACCCATGGCACAAGGAAAAACGGTAGAACGATTAATCAATCCATCGTTCTGCGCGATAAGGGCATCTATTAATTTAAAAATGGAGCCCGGCGGATACATGGCAGTTAAGGCGCGGTTAAACAATGGAAGATTTAAACTGTCGTAATATAATTTTGTAAAATTTCGTGATCTTTCTTTTCCGCCTACTAATAAATTCGGGTCGTATGAAGGCGCGGAGATCAGAGCCAGAATTTCTCCCGTAGAAGGCTCAATGGCGACAACGGCTCCTTTTTTCCCTTTCATTAAAAGTTCGCCATATTCCTGCAGGGTCATGTCAATTGAGCAGTACAAAGGCTTTCCGGGCACTGCCAGGGTATCGTCTTTCCCATTCATATAACGCCCTATTATTTTATTATGTACGTCGGTAATAGCTTTCTGAACTCCTTTCTTGCCTCTCAGCACCTCTTCATAACTCTTTTCAATTCCGGATACTCCAATATAATCACCTTCACGGTAATAAAAATCTTTTTCAGCTTTTTCTTTTGTAACCTCCCCAACATAGCCCAGTAAATGAGCGGCTATTGGCCGAGGATATTTTCTAACAGTTCGCTTCTGTACGAAAAATCCTTTGAACCTGTAAAGCTTTTCCTGCAAAGCCGCGTAGGTTGGTGCCGACATTTGCTTTTCAAATATACTTTCCTTGCGCGGGGAATTCGGTGCCTGACAGGCTTTTTTAAAGCGTCTTAAATATTCGGTTTTATTTATCTGAAGTACTTCACAAAGAGAAATTGTATCGCAGCCTTTTGTTTCTTTGGGAACAATCATCAGATCATACGAAGGCTCATTTTGAACAAGCAGTTTTCCTTTGCGGTCAAAAATATATCCTCTTACAGGATATTCCGTCATCCGGCGGATAGCATTATTATCAGCCGCCAGTTTGTATTGATCATCTATTACCTGAATGTAAAACAGACGGATAATATAAATGAGAGCGATGAGACAGAAAAATCCTCCGATAATAAGTTTTCGGTCAGACAATTGTACGTTTCTCATGACCGGCGACGCTTATAATAAAAGAGGAACTGGATCATATATATTAAGCCGAACGTTCCAATAGTACTTAATATAACACGTAATAAAATTCTAAAGAATTCAGAGAATCTGAAAACTTCCATGTAAAAAAAGAAAAGGTGATGAATAAAAATAAGGGTTCCGGCATAACTTAAAAACCAGGCAAGACCCATGTCTTCAACACAAGGCTGAACACCCGCATCGTAGCCTTCACGGGGCGAAATAAATTTTAAAACATAATATCTCGAAAAACCCATAATGGTGCAGGCCGAAGCGTGAAGCCCTGACGAATCGAAAAAGAAATCGATGATAACCCCCAGAATAAATGATGTAAGAAGTAAAAGCATTTTAGGAGTTTCAAACGGTAACAGAATTATTACAAGCGTATAGGGCAGCAAAATAATATATGTGCCTAACTGAATATGCTGAACAATTAATACCTGGAGAAGTATTAAAAACATAAACCTGAAAATATTTTTTAAAACCTCAGTCGTCAACGTTCTTTTGCGCCATTTTTTCTAATGAGTCGCGCTCTCCTTTAAATTTATTTCTGATAACATACACATGATCTACTTTTTTAAGATCCGCGCTTAGCTTAACCCTGGCCGTATAAAAAGCTTCGTTCTGTCTCCTTTCATAACTGTCTACTATACCCACCATAATCCCTTCCGGAAAAATTCCGGAAAGTTCACTTGTTATTACGGTATCGCCCGCTTTAATTCTGGCATGCGTAGGAATATCAGTAAGAAGACAATAGCGGTAATCTTTTCCATCCCAAATGAGCGGGCCATAACTCCCGTCTTTTTTTAACTGACAGTTTACTCTTACATCTTTATGCAACACACTCATTACGCTGCAAAAATTAGCGGAAGCGTCGGTTACAATGCCCACAATTCCGTCGCTGCTCATTACTGCCATATCGTGGCCTATGCCAACTTCGGTACCGGTGTTTAGCGTAAGATAATTTCTTCTTTTATTAACGGATGAGTTTACCACTTTGGCGCTGATGTAGGAATACTGCTGTTTGTATAGCGTATCGAGTTTTTCGTAACGCGTAAGCGGAATGATGTTGTAATTACTTTTTAAAAGATTACGGAGTATGGCATTTTCCCGGGCAAGAATATCATTTTCACTTTTGAGCGCGAAATATTCTTTGGTGTTGGAGGCCGCAGTATAAACGTTGCCAACAACTTTGTTTGAAGAATTTAAAACATGGGACCCCTGAAAGCCCCTGTTTCTAACCATTAGCAAGATACATAGCGCCTGCAATATAATAAACACAAAAATGAAATTATGTTTTATTACAAATGCAAGAAGGTTTCTCACGGTAAAGGTTTAATGAAATTTATTGGTAAAACTGTATTGCCGGTCTGATAAAGCTACGTCAGGCAAACCGGTTATTACTTGATAAGGAACGGGAATTTATGAACATTTTTTAATGCAATACCTGTGCCTCTTGCCACCGCGCGAAGCGGATCTTCACACACATGCACAGGTAATTTTGTTTTCATTGAAATACGTTTATCAAGGCCGCGCAATAACGAACCCCCGCCTGCCATGTAAATTCCTTTACGGTAAATATCGGCGGCAAGTTCAGGAGGTGTCATTTCCAGCGCGTTTAAAATCGCCTCTTCAATTTTAGAAATCGATTTGTCCAAACAATGGGCTATTTCAACATAACTGATGTAAACCTCTTTCGGAATTCCACTCATTAAATCACGACCCTGAACAGCAAAATCTGCAGGAGGATTTTCAATTTCCGTCATAGCCGCGCCCACTTCAATTTTCACACGCTCCGCACTGCGTTCACCAATTAAAATATTATGCTGACGACGCATGTACTCTTCAATATTCGCGTTAAAATCATCACCGGCAATCCGTATGGATTTATCACATACGATGCCACCTAACGCAATTACCGCAATCTCAGACGTACCTCCGCCAATATCAATGATCATGTTGCCCATAGGCTCCTCTACATCAATACCCATACCTATTGCCGCAGCCATTGGCTCGTGGATCATGTACACTTCCTTTGCACCTGCGTGCTCGGCACTATCGCGTACCGCACGTTTTTCAACCTCAGTAATGCCGCTTGGAATACAAATAACCATTCGTAAGGATGGTTTAAAAAAACGACTTCCCGGATTAATCATTTTGATCATCCCTTTTATCATTTCTTCCGCTGCCTGAAAATCGGCAATTACTCCGTCTTTCAGAGGACGGATGGTCTTTATGTTTTCATGAGTTTTACCATGCATCATTTGAGCCTGTCGCCCCACGGCAATTACACGGCCTGTGGTCCGGTCAACCGCAACAATGCTGGGCTCGTCAACCACCACTTTATCATGACTGATAATAATGGTATTTGCGGTACCTAAATCTATCGCAATGTCTTGAGTTAAAAAATCGAATAATGCCATAAAATTCTACGGTAATTTGTGTTGTAAAGTTAATAACATAGCCCTGCAATAGCTATGTGCCGCTTCTTTTTTAATAGAAAGATTTCAACAGTTAGTAACCAAGTATTTTGAGCATGCTTTTATAGCTTTGCTCCTTAGCGAAAAGACGTGTTGAAATTTCTCCGTCTTCATCTCTGTCAATCAATACATGTTTTGGTGCAGGAATCAAACAATGCTGCGTGCCTCCGTAACCGCTCAAGGCTTCCTGATAAGCTCCTGTATGAAAAAACCCAACATACATTGGCTTTTTATCTGTTTTTTCTACTTTGGGTAAAAATACCTGATTAGTATGCGCTTCGGTATTATAATAATCCATGCTGTCACACGTCAATCCACCAAGGTTAACAGCCACATAAGGCCTGTCCCAGTTATTTACTGCAAGCAAAATAAACCTCTGATTAATACCCCAGGTATCCGGTAATGTTGTAATAAACGAACTATCGATCATGTACCACATTTCCCTGTCGTTCTGCTGCTTCTGGTCAATAATAGAATATAAGGTAGCGCCGCTTTCTCCTACCGTGAATGAACCAAATTCAGTAAAAATATTAGGCTCCGGAATATCATTATCCATGCAAAACATTTTTATCTGTTCTACAATTTCTTCGATCATGTATTCGTAATCGTATTCGAATCCAAGTGAAGTGCGAATGGGCATTCCTCCGCCGATGTTCAACGAATCAAGACCTGGACATACTGCCTGAAGGTCTTTATAAATATGAAGGCATTTGTTTAATTCTGTCCAGTAATAAATGGTGTCTTTTATTCCTGTATTAATAAAGAAGTGAAGTAATTTTAGATTAAACCGGGGGTTGGTTTTTATTTTATCGGTGTATAACGACATGATGTCGCTGCTTCTAATACCAAGGCGGGAGGTGTAAAATGTAAAGGAAGGCTCTTCTTCTGTACTAATGCGAATGCCGAGATTTACCTTATGCGCCTTCGTGTGCTTTTTATAGTAGTCAATCTCTTCCAGATGATCCAGAACCGGAATTACATTGAAACCATCATTAATTAATTCGGTAATGTTTTGCTTGTAATTGGTGCGCTTATATCCGTTACAAATAATATATGTATCTTTGTTTAACGCTTTTTTTTGAAACTGTTCTTTGATAATTTGTAAGTCAAATGCCGATGAAGTCTCGATGTGCACGTCATTTTTTAGCACTTCGTCGAGCACAAAACTAAAGTGAGAACTTTTTGTACAGTAACAATACACGTACTTTCCTTTATAATCCACCTTTGCCATTGCCACATGAAACATGCGCTTGGCTTTTTGGATCTGAGATCCAATTTTAGGTAAATAACTGATTCTTAACGGTGTGCCATATTGTTTAATGATATCCATTAAATTGATATCATTGAAGTACAACTCATCATCTTTTACATCAAAGCCTTCCTGTGGAAAATTAAATGTTTGATGAATTAAGGTTGAATACAAATTATCCATAGTTAAAATCTAAGTGAGTTGGTTTATACAAAAAATATGTAAGTAAAACACTTGCATTTACAAAAGTAAGTTTAAAAATTAAGAATAATTAAATTTTATGATAAAACCCATTAAAATAATCGAAGTAAAAAGCGAGATAGGCGCCGGGACCAGAGGAGCCAGTATGGGTGTAGACGCTATTAAAATTGCCGCACTCGATTTCGGAAGTCCTTTCTTTAAACGGTACAAATCTGTTGAAATTCCTACAGAAAACAACCTGTTGCTTGAACCTGTTGTACACGATTATGCTAAAAGAATTAAAGGTATTTATAGTTTAAATGAACGTATTGCCAAAGAAATTCAAAAAACGCTTAAGGCGGAACAGATCCCCATTGTACTAGCCGGAGATCATAGTTCGGCGCTTGGAACTATAAGCGGCATCAGAATGGCCTATCCTGAAAAGCGACTTGGTGTTATTTGGATTGATGCTCACGCCGATCTTCACAGTCCGTATACCACCCCTAGCGGTAATATGCATGGGATGCCTCTTTCCTGTGTGTTAAATGAGGACAACCGCGAGAAACAACAAAACAAACCAGATGATGAAACGGTTGAATATTGGGAAAAATTAAAGAATTTAGGGGGTATTTGTCCTAAAATTCAGTATAGCGACCTTGTTTTTATTGCTTTACGTGATTTGGAGCCTCAGGAAGAATATCTTATTAAAAAGAATAAAGTAAGGGTAATTAACCTACCCGAGATAAGAAAAAAAGCGGTTGAAAGGGTTGCCATTGATTCATTGAACTATCTTGATCACTGTGATTTGATATATGTTAGCTTTGATGTAGACAGCATGGATTCAAGAATTTCGAGCGGAACAGGAACTCCGGTTCCTAACGGAATCACCGAAAAAGAAGCCGGCAATTTGATTTATTATATCATGCGAAGCAAAAAAATAGTTTGTTTTGAAATGGTGGAGATCAACCCAACACTTGATAAAGAAAATTTGATGGCCGAAAACGCTTTTGAAATTCTTCAAAAAACAACCAACCAGTTAAGCAACGATTTTTAAAAACAACAAACTTGTCGGTCTCCTTTACGCACGCCACTTTACAAGATTTGCCAAAAATTGTTGATACTTATAACTCAACAATTGAATCGCGTTTGGTTACTGCCGATCTCGAACCTGTTTCTGTCGATCAAAAATTAGACTGGTTTAACGCGCATTCCAAAGAAAAGCGACCATTATGGTTGGTTAATTTTAATGGAGAATATGCAGGGTGGATGAGTTTTAATTCTTTTTATGGAAGACCGGCTTACGACGGCACCGTGGAAGTTAGTATTTATCTCGAAGAAAAATTCAGAGGGAAAGGATTAGGAAAAGTCTGTCTTGAAAAAGCCATTTCATCCTGTAACGAATTTAAAATTAACAACCTTCTAGGTTTTATTTTTGGCCATAACCAACCAAGTTTAAAACTCTTTTACAATTTCGGATTCGAAAAATGGGCACACCTGCCTAAAGTAGCCAATATGGATGGGATAGAAAGAGATTTGATTATTTTAGGAAAGAGGGTTGACAATTTATAATCACATTTTCGGGTGATAAAATAAAATTATATCGCGTCAAAATCCACAATAACTTTTTCAGTTAAGGGATGTGACTGACAGGTTAAAATATATCCCTGCGCTACCTCATCTTCTGTTAAAGCAAAGTTAGCATCCATCTTTACTTCTCCTTCCAAAACCTTAGCTCTGCAAGTACAGCAAACCGCACCTTTGCAACTGAACGGGGCGTCAACTCCGGCGTCGATTGCGGCATCCAGAATACTTGATCCATTGGTGGAAAGATCCATTTGTGTTTCAATGCCATATTGTATCACAGTTATTTTACTGTTTACAATTGAATTTTTATCAACTTCCTTTTTCACAGTCGTATCTACAACTGCACTAAAATATTCAATGTGAATTTTTTCTTTCTGAATTTTTAATCCCTCCAAAGCCTGCTTCACGTTTTCCATCATTGGTCCCGGACCACAAATAAAATATTCATCGGCATTTAATCCGCCAAAATTTTCAATAAGCGCTGTGGCTTTTTCCTTAGTTATAATTCCGGTTTGTAACTCGGGCATTTGTTGTTGCGGAGCGTCAAAAACATAAACCACTTTTAAATTTTTATTGGCAGCTACTAAATTATCCAGCTCGTTTTTAAATATAGTACTCTCTTCGTTTCTGTTGGCGTAAATTAACGTAATGGTGCTTTGCTTTTCGATGTATAACGTACTTTTTAAAATACTCATCATGGGTGTTATCCCGCTTCCACCGGCAAATAATACATAATTTTTTTTAGCGCCGCCGTTTAAGGAAGAATAGAATGAGCCCATTGGAGTCATTATTTCCATGGAGTCGCCCACTTTTAGGGTTTTATTAATGTAAGTAGAAACTTTTCCGCCCGGCACTTCTTTAATGGCAACGCGTAATTCATTTTCGCTGTGCGGCGAGGTACATAAACTGTAACTTCTGCGCACTTCCTCACCGTCAATGTTCAGTTTTAAAGTTATATACTGCCCCTGCTTATACTGATAAGCAATTTGCAATGTGGGTGGCACCTCAAATGCTACTGAAACCGCATCGGCAGTCTCTCTGCGAATATCTTTAACTTTTAATAAATTGAACTTCGACATTTTTAAGAATTGGTTTGCAAAAATAACAATAAAATCTAAAAAGGAGCTTGCGACAACCTTAAATATGGTTAAGCGGGGCCGCCCTCATTTTGATAAGACCCTTACAAAAGCTATATTTGTATACCAAATTACACCCAATGGAAAATAAAGACTTTGAGGCTATTTTTGAAAATAAACTGGCCAAAAATGAAATGGTTGAGCCTAAAGACTGGATGCCGGATAATTACCGCAAACATTTGTTGCGTCAAATTTCACAGCACGCTCACAGCGAAATTATAGGAATGTTACCGGAGGGAAACTGGATCAGCCGCGCCCCAAGCTTACGCTCTAAACTTGTGCTTTTAGCCAAGGTTCAGGATGAAGGCGGGCATGGTCTTTATTTATACACTGCAGCTGAAAGTCTTGGCACAAGCCGCGATGAAATGCTCGACGCTTTGCAAACAGGCAGAGCCAAATATTCTTCCATCTTTAATTATCCTACACTTTCCTGGGCCGATATCGGTGCTGTTGGATGGCTGGTTGACGGTGCTGCTATTATGAATCAGGTAATGCTTCAGCGTACTTCTTACGGTCCGTACGCAAGAGCCATGGTAAGAATTTGCAAAGAAGAAAGTTTCCATCAGCGCCAGGGTTATGAAGTAATGACTCACATGGCTTTTGGAACACCTGAACAAAAGGAAATGGCACAGGATGCATTGAACCGCTGGTGGTTCCCAACCTTAATGATGTTTGGTCCGCCCGACAGTGAAAGTCCTAACAGTGAAAACGCAATTAAGTGGCGCATTAAGCGTGAAACAAACGATCAGCTTCGTCAGCGTTTTGTAAACCAAACAGTAGAGCAGGTGCAATATCTTGGCCTTACCATTCCTGATAAAAATTTAAAATGGAATGAAAGCAAAAAGGGTTATGATTTTTCAGAACCCGATTGGGCAGAATTTAAAAACGTAATTAAAGGTAACGGTCCTTGCAATAAGGAACGTCTGGATGCCCGCAACAAAGCGCATAATGAAGGCCGGTGGGTTCGTGAAGCCGCTGCAGCTTACGGCAAAAAGCAAATGGAACAATACGCTGCGGCGTAATTACTGAATTGTAAATTTTTAGAATTAACCAATTCAAAAAATATAAAAATATAAAACTCTAAAAATAACATGAGCGATTCTCAAGGCCCTTTATGGGAAGTATTTGTACAGAAAAAAGCGGGGCAACCTTTTGTTCATTGCGGCAATTTACATGCATACGATAAAGAAATGGCGCTTCAGAACGCGCGTGATTTATATACCCGCCGAGGAGAAGGCATGGCCCTATGGGTAGTTCCAACGGCGGCTATTGTTGCAAGCAGCCCCGAAGATCAGGGTTCATTTTTTGAACCGAGTAACGACAAGGTGTTCAGGCATCCTACCTTTTACCCAATGCCAGATGTTATTAAACACATGTAATTCAGGTCTCCATTAAAAATTATGACAACACAAGAAGCATTATTTAAATATACATTACGCTTAGGCGATTGCAGTATTATTTTGGCTCAGCGTCTTTGTGAGTGGACCAGCAAAGGCCCTTTTCTTGAAGAAGATCTCGCTTTAACCAACATTGCTTTGGATATTTTCGGCAGAGGTAAAAGTTTACTTGAATACGCTGCACGCATTGAAGGCAAAGGAAGAACAGAAGACACACTGGCATTTTTCAGGAGCGACAGGCAGTTTACAAATTATCTTATTTGCGAACAGGAGAACGGTGATTACGCAAAAACAATGATCAGGCAGGCCATGGTAGATTGCTTTGACCTTTTGCTTTATTCGGAGTTAACAAAATCCAAAGACGAAACGCTGGCAGGCATTGCGGCAAAATCGGTTAAAGAAATTACTTACCATAAACGTCATAGCTTTAGCTGGACCGACAGATTCGGAAACGGCACGGAAGAAAGCAGAACACGAGCTCAAAAGGCTTTGAACGAATTGTGGCGATTTACCGGAGAATTTTTTGAAGTGGAAGAAGCTGACGAAATTTTAATTAAAGAAGGAGTAGCAGTTGATGTAAAAAGTTTTCAAAACAAATGGGAAACCGAATTACACGCCTTATTTGAAAAAGCCAACTTAACCTTACCGGAAACTGTTTTTATGCAAACAGGCGGTCGAAAAGGCATTCATACAGAGCACCTGGCTTATTTACTTGCCGAGATGCAAGCATTGCCGCGGATGTATCCAGACGCAAAATGGTAAGCGTTATTGATCTCTCATGTCATTAAAAGAAAACTGGAAGAAGTTATCTCCGTATTTTATTGATTTCTGGCAATACCTGATAATAATTGTAATTATGATTATTGCGGCTATTTTTATACTTTAGGTATACTTTTGAAAAAGGTTTTAATACTAGTTTACATCTTTTTATTTAAAATTAATTTTGCCCAGGCGCAAATTGATACTATCTCTTTTAATAAAACTACCAGACTGATAGAACGTCTCCTGGAAATAAAAGTAGACTCTTCCTATAATTTTATTAAACAGAATATTGCCCTGGCATATAAAAAGAAATATGCTTTTGGGTATGCAAAATCTACTTTGCAACTTCAGCGGTATTATACACTAAAAGGCCTGAACGACTCGGCCCTGTTAACCGCTCCGCTTGCTATTAAATATGCACGCACCTGTAAGGATACGCCGCTGATCATTAACAGCTACCTTTTCAGCGCGCGCGTTTTATCCAATGCGTCCCGCTTTAATGAAGCCCTTGTGCAATGTGTGCAGGCGCAGCGCTTTGCTGATAACACTAAAAATTACAAACTAGCGTCCAAGGTTTATCATGATCTGGGCTATGTATACAGTAATATTGGGTTGCATGCGCAGGCAGTTAACTATTACAAAAAAGGGCTTGCCATCAGTTCGGCCAACCGTGATACATTTAATACAGCAAACATTTCGGCAAGAATAGGCGGCGAATTGAATTATTTAGAACAGTATGACTCTGCCTTATACTACAATCTTAAAGGGTTGCAGAATTTTAAATTATTACATCATAAAAGAGGAATTGGAGCAACGCTGGTGAATTTAGCAGGCACTTACAGCCAGCTGAAACAATCAGACAAAGCCATTGAAACGATTAAAGAGGCAATCATTATCCGCACAGAGCTTGGTGATTCCTATGCAATTACTATTCTAAAAAATAATCTTACGGAATGTTATCTCGAAAAAAAAGAATACGCGACAGCGCTTAAATGCGCCAAAGAAGCCGAACAATTGTGCTTAAAGCAAAACGAAAAAGAACTTATCAATCAAAATTATAATGTGCAGTTCAGAATTTACGAAAAACTGAAAAATTATGAAATGGCCTACTTGTACGCCAACCGCAGCATTTTATTAAAAGATTCTATTTATCAGAGCACTAACTTAAAAGCGCTTAATGAGCTTCAGACAAAATACGAAAGCGATAAAAAAGAAAAAGAAATTTCATTGCTGCAACTCGAGAAAAAAAATGCGGACCAAAAATCAGAAGCCGACCGGAAACGACGAAACATCATTCTTTTTTCAGTAGGTGTAATAGCTTTACTTATTGCCCTATTTGCCTTAATACTCTATAAAAAATTTAAAGAATCAAACAAACAGAAAACAATAATCGGGCATCAAAAACTTTTAGTAGATGAAAAAAACAAAGAAATAATTGACAGCATAAATTATGCCCTCACCATTCAGCAATCCGTTATTCCCTCTGTTACCGAATTAAAAAAGGATGTTAAAGACGCTTTTGTTTTCTTTAAACCCAAAGATATTGTGAGCGGCGATTTTTACTGGCACACACGCGTAAAAGAATATTTATACTTTATTGTTTCAGATTGCACAGGGCATGGTGTACCGGGAGCATTCATGAGCCTTATGGGAATTTCATATCTCAGCGAAATCATCAACGAAAAAAATGTTCTTAATACCAATGAAATTCTAAATGCCTTGCGCGAAAAAGTTATTACTAACTTAAATAAATCTTCCACCACAAAAAACAAACGTGATGGGATGGACATGGTAATTATGAGAATTGACATGAGTACTCTTACACTTCAATTTTCGGGCGCGAACAACAGTATTTATATTTTACACAATGATTATTTAACCGAATTGAAAGGAAACAAAATGCCGGTAGGTTTATATACCGACCAGTTATTGCCATTTACATCGGTTGAAAAAACACTTGCCTCCGGCGACAAATTGTTTGCCTTTACTGATGGCCTGCCTGATCAATTCGGCGGGCCTAAGGGAAAAAAATTCATGTACAAGCAGCTTGAAAAAATAATCGCGCAAAATTATTCTCTAGAAATGGATCAGTTAAATAAATTGATATCTAAAAGCTTTGAAGAGTGGAAAGGCGCGCATGAACAAGTAGATGATGTAACCATTCTAGGAATAAAAATATAATTGAAAAATTCAGCTTACATATATAAATTATTATCGGAAATACCTGATCCGGAGATCCCCGTAATTTCCATTGTTGAATTAGGTGTGGTGCGGGAAGTTTCCATAGCGGGCGACACGAGCATTGAGGTAAAACTAACGCCAACGTATAGTGGCTGCCCGGCCATGAAACAAATGGAAGATGATGTACGTAAAAAATTAAAGGAGGACGGATTTGAAGAAATAAAACTCAGCATTGTTTATAATCCACCCTGGACAACCGACTGGCTGAGCGCCGAAGCCAAACTAAAACTTCAGAAATACGGGATAGCACCACCGGAAGAAAGCACCACCGATAAATCTTTTTTAACCGGCAAACACAAATCAATCACCTGCCCAAGATGTAAGAGTAAAAACACGGTGATGATTTCGCAATTTGGTAGCACAGCCTGCAAGGCTTTATACCAATGTAAAGATTGCCTCGAAGCCTTTGATTATTTTAAGTGCATTTAAATTTTCCGTGAAGGATTATCCGTTAAAAAAGCTTTCCAGCCGGTATAAGCTTTTGCACCTGTAACTGCGGCCTTATTCTGGTAATAATGACAAAGAGCCGCTCCCAGCGCATCTGTTGCGTCCAGATATTCTTGCTCCTTTTCTATCCCTAGAATTTGTTGAAGCATGGCCGATACCTGTTCCTTACTGGCATTACCGTTACCCGTGATGCTCATTTTTATTTTTTTAGGAGAGTATTCGGTAATTGGAATGTTTTTACTTAATGCGGCGGCTATTGCCACGCCCTGTGCCCTACCCAGCTTTAACATCGATTGAACATTCTTACCAAAAAACGGCGCCTCAATGGCCAGTTCATCAGGTTTGTATTCTTCTATAATACCAATGGTTCGTTCAAATATTTTTTTTAAACGAACAGCATGATCATCGAATTTATCTAACTTTATAACCCCAATGCCTATTGGCTTAAGAACATTATTTTGCACATGAATAAGACCATAGCCCATTACAATGGTGCCCGGATCAATACCCAATATAATCCTATCGCTTTGTGCCATATTACCCGTAAATTTACCCACAATTGATCAGGCATAAAAAAATACTTTCAATTGTTTTAAAGATTCTGATTGGCTTTGCAAGCTTCCTGATAATTTATTTAAGGTTAAAAGGCGATTTAACACCTGAGAATATCCGACTATTGAGTAATTCTGTTTTTTCACTGCAGGGAATTATTAACCTTATTCTTTGTTTTCTATTAATTCCTTTAAACTGGGGTATAGAAACTTATAAATGGCAAATTATAACAGAGCCGGTTGAAAAAATAAATTTTAAAAAAGCTTCGCAATCCGTTTATAGTGGTATTTGCCTTGGTAACCTTGCACCAGGCAGGGCCACAGAATTCATTGCTAAAATTATTTTTTTTAAACCTGAACACCGGCCTCAAATCACCGTTCTTCATTTTGTAAATGGCATGTTCCAGTTATCAATAACATACCTCATAGGCTTTGTAGCGCTCGCTTATAAAATTAAAAGCTTTGGCCAGGATTATTTATGGATTGCTTATACAGCTATTTCAACTGCAGCCCTTGTCATATTCATTTTTATTCTTAGTCTGATCAAAATAGACAGCGTTCTGCATTTTATGACACAACGAATCTCAAAAAAACAAAAGCATCAGACAGAATTTAAATACCAATTTTCAAGAAGACAATTATTGCAGCTCTTTGGATTTTCGGTGTTGCGCTACCTTGTGTTTTTTTTTCAAATGATTTTAATAATGAAACTTTTTGCCGGAGATGTAGATGTAAATATTGGATTAGGAATTGCACTGTATTTTTTGATTACAACCACTATACCCATGATTAGTTTCCTGGAAGCCGCCATTAGAGCCGCTGTGGCAATTGTGGTTTTTAAAGGCACAGGGCTATCAAATGCAGGATTGGCTCTTTCGTCGGTTGCAGTTTGGCTTTTAAATATTATAATTCCAAGCATTATAGGCTATTTTATTTTATTGAAACAAAACTTCGACTTTAAATTTTCTTCTAAAAAATGACGGTTATCTTTTACAGCCTTCTGCTTTTATTAGGTATATACGCGTTTCTATCGGGGTGGTTATCTCTTGGGTTTTCAAGGACAGACACATTCAATATTTCAGAGAGTGAAGTTTTTTCCCCTCTCACAATTATCATTTGCGCGCGTAACGAAGAAAAAAAAATTGGCAGGTGTTTAAATACAATTCTTCAGCAGGATTATGATCTCAGTAAAATTCAAATAATAATAGTTAATGATGCAAGTACTGATACTACCGCGTTTCAGGCTGAGTCAGTTCTTAACAAGTCTACGGTGGAATATAAAATTATCACTAACGCTTTGCAAAAGGGGAAAAAACAATGCATTACCAACGCTATGCAATTTGCAAAAAACGAACTTATAATAACCCGCGATGCCGACACCTTTACCCGGTCCTTTTCATGGTTAAAAAGCATTTCAGATTTTCAGCGGCTTCATCCGTCAGATCTGATTATTGGGCCTGTAGCCATTGCGGATAATGTTGGAATCCTGTGGGCATTACAAGCTATTGAAAATAATATTCTAAATGTATTAAACGCCGGAAGTGCATTTTACAAAAAACCATTTTTATGCAGCGGGGCTAATTTAATTTTTACAAAAACTATATTTGCCAAAACCAACGGTTATAGCAGTCACGCTGATATCTCTTCAGGAGATGATATTTTATTTATGGAAGATGTAAAAAAAATCAACAGCTCCCTAATAAATTACATCAAATGTTCTGATAGTATAGTTTATACATATCCTTGTTATAGCTTTCAGTCGCTTGTTAACCAAAAGAGCAGGTGGGCTTCCAAATTTAAAGTGAATACCAACCCGTTGAATCTTGTGTTGGCTGCTTTAAGTTTTATGGTGAATGCATCATGGCTTTTTTGTTTGCTTTATGGGTTTTTTGTACCCCAAAAGGAGGAATTAAGCTTAATTTTTGTGTTTTTAAAGTTGCTAATTGATATTTTGTTATTATTTTTAGCTTCACGCTTTTTAAAAAATAAAGCTATTGCCTGGTATGTTTTGCCGGTAGGATGTATTTATCCTATTTACGCGGTCATTATTGCAATAGCGGCCACTTTTGTAAAGCCTAAATGGAAGTAATTTTTTGTGTTTTTCAGAAAAAAAACTATAGATTTTGAATCTGAGTCATTAAGCACTCAAACCTGGAGGCGATTTAAGCGTAACAAGCTGTCGATGCTTGGCCTTATAATCATAATAATTTCATGTGTCATTTCTATTTTGGGTTACCTTATTACACCTGACAGAACGCCTTACGCCAATGATCAAAAACCTGAACTTCACATTATTAATCCCGGATCAAGCGCCAGGTTTTTAATTGCCAAAAGAAATGATCCGCCTGCTTCTCAGAATATTTTTAAAATCATGCTTTTTGGCGCTAATGACCCTTATGATGCATATACTGTTCACATTTATTTGTTTAAAAAGCAATACATTCTTTTAGAAGAATTCACAGGCAATAATCCAAATAAAGGCACTCTTACCAAACTGAACATTGCAGATGTAATTTATGCTGTAGACAGCAAGGCTCCCATTCAGTACGACTCTATTACAGGATTGTTGTCTTTTTACGAAATAGGCAACAGCAATAAAATAACTCGGTCGGTTGCAGAACTCCGGAAAGAGATTCAGGAAGAAAACATCGTCAGAAAAAATTATTTACTCGGTACAGATAAACTCGGACGCGATCTTTTAAGCCGCTTGCTTATAGGCACACGGATTAGTTTAAGCGTAGGCTTGGTTTCGGTTATCATTTCTATTTTTATCGGAATCCTGCTTGGTGCTATAGCAGGTTACTACCGCGGAAAAACAGATTCATTGATCATGTGGTTAATTAATGTAGTGTGGAGTATTCCGACTTTATTGCTGGTAATTGCCATCACCCTCATTTTAGGAAAGGGAATTATTCAGGTGTTTATTGCCGTAGGCCTTACCATGTGGGTAGATGTAGCACGTATCGTACGCGGGCAAATATTAAGCATCCGTGAAAAAGAATTTGTGGAAGCGGGACGGGCCTTAGGATACAAGAACATGCGTATAATTTTACGGCACATTTTACCTAACGTTATGGGTCCTGTGGTAGTTATGGCGGCGAGTAATTTTGCAGCGGCCATACTAACGGAGTCGGGCTTAAGTTTTTTAGGGATAGGCGCTCAGCCTCCAGTGCCTTCGTGGGGCGAAATGATCAGTTCGCATTACGGATATATTTTGATGGATAAAGCTTACCTGGCATTCATACCCGGAATAGCCATAATGCTTTTAGTGCTCTCATTTATGCTTGTTGGTAACGGTTTGCGCGATGCCTTAGACACAAGGTCGTTGGATGACAAACCAATTGTTGGAGGAAGTTAATTAACCCAACACAATTTCTTCAACAGCCTTTACCCAGGTTTCACCCGCGTTTAAGCTGTTTACCAGCGTTACTTTTTCGCCACCGTGTTCTTTAAAAATCTCATTGTACTCAGTACCGATTTCATATATCGTTTCGAGACAATCGGCTACAAACGCGGGAGAAAAAACAAGAATTTTTTTTGCGCCCTTTTTTGCAAGATCGGCAATTATTTTATCGCTGTACGGTTTCAACCATTTATCGTCGAGCCTGCTTTGAAAAGTTGTAGTATGTTTATCAGAAGGAATATTTAAAGCGCTGACAACTTGCCTTGTTGTTTCAAAGCAATTGGCACGGTAACAAAACTGATTGTTTTTTGTAATTGAATTACAGCATGAACCCATCTGACAAGTGTTACCGCCATAGTGCGCAGAAGCTTTTTTTATTTGTCGTTCCGGTAAACCATGGTAACTAAAAATCACATGATCGTATTCATTAATATTATGTTTTTTTGCTTCAACAAGTAAAGCTTCAATGAATTTAGGATGATCATAAAATTTACTGATCACGTTCAAATTAGGAATAACTTCCCATGAACTGATCTGAGTAAGTACCTCCTCAAGCGTACTTCCCGTGCTGGAACTCGCATATTGTGGATATAAAGGTAAAACATGAATTTTAGAAGGACGCTGCTGACGGATTTTTTCCAGTGCACTTTCAATGCTGGGTTGCTGATACCTCATGGCGAGTTCAACAATGTATTTATCACCAAGCTGTAACTGTAGTTTTTCTTTTAATTGAATACCGTTCAGAAGAAGTGGCGACCCTTCTTTTGTCCAAATGTTTGAATATAATTTTGCCGATTTATATTTTCTGAAAGGAACAATAACCATGTTAACGAGCATGAAACGTCCAGCAGCACTTATGTCGATTACACGTTTATCATTTAAAAACTGAGTTAAATATTTGCCCACCTTCGATGCCGTTGGAGCATCCGGGGTTCCAAGATTTATAATTAATACAGCTTCTTTCATAATTGACAACGAAACAAATCAGCTTGCTTCCTGTGTTTCTTCGCTTTCCGGTAAATGAACAGTTTCCGGGTTTTGCGATACGTATAACGCTTTTTGAGTAAAGCGTTTCTGAAATATTATTATTGTAGCAACACCAGCAGAAATGGATGCATCTGCAAAATTAAATATAGGCCTGAAAAACTGAAAAGGCTGGCCGCCCCACACCGGAAACCAGTTTGGAAAGTGCCCGTCAATGATTGGAAAATAAAACATATCTACCACACATCCATACATGGTTGGCGCGTAACCATGTTTAGAAAATGAAGCGATGCCATCGTACTGAAGGTATTCCTGGGTATCAGGATCAAGTGTGGTTCCTCTGTCAAAAATCAACCCGTAAAAAGCGCTGTCAAGAATATTACCCATTGCGCCCGCAAGTATTAAGGAGACCGAAAAAACAAAGCCCAGATGTTCTCCCTTTTTTATTATATAACGGATATAAATAATTCCACCGATACAAGCGAGGATTCTGAAAACGCTCAGTGTTAATTTCCCATAGTCACCTCCAAATTCGAATCCGAAGGCCATCCCCGGGTTTTCGGTAAAATGAATGATGCACCAGTCTGCTGCACGACCAACTTCGCCCAGTGGGTAATGTAATTTTATATATAATTTAATGAATTGATCAATAAACAATACAGTAAAAACTGTAATGAGAGGGACTTTGTATTTATTGATTGTGGCTAAAAACAAAATAAAAAAAGCTTATCTGAGAGAGGCCAAAGATAAGCTTTTTAATTAATATGTACTTAATTTATGAGTTTTGGTTCAGCTTGGCATCAATGCCTAATGTTGCATGAGGCACAGAGCGCAGGCGTTCTTTTGGAATCAGTTTGCCGGTAACGCGACAAATACCATACGTTTTATTTTCTATACGAACCAGTGCGTTTTTTAAATTAATAATGTGTTTTTCCTGGCGTGAAGCTAATTGAGCGGTTTCTTCTTTGCTCATTACATCACTTCCGTCTTCAAGTAATTTAAAGGTTGGCGACGTGTCGTCTGTTCCGTGATTATCTTCATTGCTTAAAGTTTGCTTTAAAAGATCATAATCACTTTGAGCTTCCTTAAGTTTTTCAAGTATAAGTTCTTTAAACTCGGCCAGTTCCTTATCCGCATAACGCGAACGATTGTCTTTAGTGTTTACAAAAGGCTTTGGTGCTGCTTCTGTAGATCTTTTAATTAATGGTTTGGTAATGTCAATTTGCAATGGACGGTTTCTGATATAGGCTTCCATGCTGTTTCCGCCGGATTTGCCCTCGTTCTTTTTTCTTCTTCCACGACCGCGTTTTTCAGGAACTTCATCATCATCATCATCAGGTTCAGGAGTTCCGCCACCATCAAGATCAACTAATCCGGCTTCATCCAGCTCACCTACCAACACATCTTCATCATCACTCTTTTCGTAATCATCCTTTACATCTACATCGCCATCTTCTTCCTCTTCAGCAGGTAAATCATCTTCCTCATCATCCTCTCCTCCTTTACCTTTTTTCTTTGATTTTGTTTTCTCTGCTTTTTTACCGCTTGTTTTTTTAGCGATAGCGTCAACAGGTTTACCTGAATTCTTTTTTATTTCTTTATCAACCGGCTTGGATACTTTTTTTGCTTCGGCTTGTTTGGCCGCAGGTTTGGATGGCTTCTTTGCAGGAGCTGCCGCTTTTTTCGGAGCTGGCTTTGCTACCTTTTTCGCTGCAGGTTTAGCAGTTTTTTTTGCCGGCTTACTTGCCTTTTTAGGCGCAGGCTTAGAAGCTTTTTTGGCAACAGGCGTTGAAGCCTTTTTTACTGGCTTGGCTTTCTTGTCCTTTTTTTTATCATTCTTTTTAGCCATAATCTTTACTTTTTAATTTAATTTTTCAATCGAAATGAGTGTGCTGATAAGTTCATCAACCTCTATTGTACTGGCGTTAGGGGTCGACAGATGCTGCACCAACTGCAAATCTCCTGTCAAAGTTTCTGAACAAATATAACTTAAATTGTTCTTTATCGCATTATCTAATTTAGCATTTTGTTGTATTTTCACCAAAATTTTATCTGTCACCTCAAAACCTTTGTCTTTACGGATGTTCTGAATCCTGTTAACCACTTCCCGTGCAAGTCCTTCCTGCTTTAAATTTTCAGTAAGTGTTACATCCAGTGCCACTGTTATAGCGCCGCTGTTGGCCACTTTCCAGCCGGGGATGTCAACCGGAATTATTTCAACATCTTCATTTTCTAAAATTATTTCAGAACCATTTACATTCATTTTATACTTTCCTGTAAGTTCAATTTCATGAATAATAGCAGCACCATTATCCAATGCAAAGGCCTGAACGGTTTTCATGTTTGAACCGCATTTTTTACCAAGCGTTTTAAAATTGAGTTTTAGATTCTTAACAATTTGAGTTTTACTTTCATCCACAAACTCCAGCTCTTTCACATTAACTTCGGCCAGAATCAGATCTTTCACGGCTTCTATCTTTGCCTGCGTTTCTTTATCCAGAATAGGGATCTGGATTTTTTGCAGAGGCTGTCGCACTTTTAAATTTTCTTTTTTCCGGATGGACAGGATCATGGAAGATATTTTTTGCGCCATCTCCATACGTTGCTCAAGCGGTAAATCAATAATTTTTTCATTTGCCTTTGTAAACTCTGACAAATGAACCGATTCAAACCGTAAAAGGGTGTTGTTTTTTATTGCATTTTCCTTGATGGGCATTGATAAATTTTGATACAACCATTCTGAAAAGAACGGAGCAATCGGGCTCATTAACTGGCCCACAACCATAATACATTCATGTAATGTTTCGTAAGCGGCCTTTTTATCCGTGCTCATTTCGCCCTTCCAGAACCGGCGACGGCTCAGGCGAATGTACCAGTTGCTTAAATGCTCATCTACGAACTCTTCAATGGCACGGGCGGCTCTATGGGGTTCGAAGTTTTCGAAATGTTCGGTAACGTTTTTTATAAGACTATTTAGTTTGGAAAGAATCCATCTGTCCAGCTCCTGCCGCTCCTTCACCGGAACAAGGTTTTGCTCATCTATTAAAAAATGATCAACGTTAGCATACAACGCATAGAAACCATACGTGTTATAAAGTGTGCCGAATAACTGACGCTGGACTTCTGAAATACCTTCAAGGT
>JAOQAF010000163.1 GCA_025963735.1 Bacteroidota bacterium | reverse complement strand
TGGATCTATTGAAGCCTTGTCGGATTCCTTATTGAAATTAACAACCGAAAAAGTTGCCGTAAACATTATTCATAAATCTGTTGGAGCTATCAGCGAAAGCGACGTTTTATTAGCTTCGGCCTCTAATGCCATTATCGTAGGCTTCCAGGTAAGACCAACAACCTCTGCAAGGAAGCTTGCTGAAGTAGAAGAAATTGACATTCGCCTCTACTCTATTATTTATGATGCCATCAACGAAATTAAGGCGGCCATGGAAGGTATGTTAGCTCCTGAATTTGAAGAGAAGATAGTTTGTAATATTGAAGTAAGAGAGGTATTTAAAATCACTAAGGTTGGAACCATTGCCGGATGTTATGTATTGGATGGTAAGATTACCAGAAACACTAAAGTTCGTGTTATAAGAAACAACATTGTTATTCATACAGGATCACTTGGATCGTTAAAACGCTTTAAGGATGATGTAAAAGAGGTAACTACAGGTTATGAATGCGGACTGGATATTGAAGGCTTTAATGATATTGAAGTTGGAGATATAATTGAAGGTTACGATATGGTTGAAATAAAAGCAAAACTCTAACTAAAAAACCTAATGCTTAAAAGCCATCCTAACAAAAGGGATGGCTTTTTTATTTTCTTAAATAATAGGGTTGAGGTTTGCGTACTGGCCGTTATCATAGCGGCATTTAAGGATCAAATTTAAAAACAAAACCTTTCGACGGCTCCTCTCAGGAAAGTTAATCTCAAATGATTTCTTTTCAACTTATTTAGTCATTTATTGTCCGCGGCTTTGTTGATTAATTTTAAGTTCAATCTAGGTTAAGAATCGTCTTGCATCAGAATGTTTCTTTGGGCTACTCAATTCTGTCTTCCTCAAATTATTTAGGATTGATACTTAAAGTGTGATCGGTTGTATATAGGTCCTAATATTCCGATCCGGATGTAAATATCGCAGAATAGTACCCCACTTTTTAAATATCATTCAAGAGTAGTATGGTAATCTAAAATCCTAGTTCATGAGTCCCTACGAAAATAAAAGGGCGAGAGCAAATCGCAAATACCCTAATAAACACTAGTAAAAATTTTAAGGTTAGTGTATAACGCATAAGCGTTATCGAACATGAAGATTGCTGTTGATTGTATTGGCTCGATCAGGGACGAAATACAAAGAATTATAAATGTGGTTTTGCGTCGACAACAACAAAAGCCACTCGCTAGCTAAAAATTAGTTCAAACTTCTAATACTTTCACTCCTGGATACTTCTTTTGAGAAGGTGAATTCGTACCAGGCTTGGAACAGTAAAATACAGTCGTCCGGCTGAAATACTTCCTTATACTAAAACACAATTACCCGCACGGTACGTGTACGAAGGCCTTTATTAGGAAACTGCACAACTCAATATAATGAATATATAGGCTTTGTGCGTAAGAGCAAATAAAGGCGAAAATGACATTACTTCAAACAGCAAAACCTCTTTTGATCACTTTCGTACTCTAATATTATTTTGATTATGTACAACGCACCTAAACACAATTCCAAAATCCTTTTGCGCCTTACTGAACTATGGCTTTACAACACTGCAACTCTTACATTAATTTTCCTATTACAGAGCCTAGTTGTACTTTTTAAATTCTTGGCGCAATATGACTTCGCCACAGTCTGTGTGTTTTTAGACGGCTTAATTTAATACCAAACGATAAGTTTAAGGAATAAGAATAAATTTTCTCTTATAAAGATTTCCTCGGAGGATCTTAAGACAACAATAAAAACATAGATGAAGTGGCAGCATATATAAGCGTTTTATTATTTGAGCACAACGTTATAATTTAGTAGCACTAATAATTTTCACACTAATATGCCGGATCTAATTAAAGTAGTTTTAAAGGATAATTGCGTAGCCGGTAAGTCTATAACCCGACTACGTTTTAACACGAATGAACTAGGGAACAATGGTGTCGCCTTATTTTACAGTTGGGATTTAGGAACTGATCTGTGGGTTAGTAAGCTATATTTTTGATTAGCTACTCTTACTCCACCTTTTTAAACACGTAAATTACACTGGAATAATCCTTATTGGTTTTTGCTTTTAAGTTGGAGCGAAGGCCCGTTATAAAGGCCCGGAAATAATTGATGAAACCGTTTTTATATTTCTCCGACAGCATGCTTACGTAAAAGCTGTCAAATTTCATAGGTTGTGTGTCTATTAATTTAAAGCCATAAGGTTCTATTACCTTACAAATCGTTGTAATATCAAAATGGTATAAATGACGAGGAACATCATAAGCCGCCCAAAATTCCTTATAATAAATGGCATCATAGCTCAAATAATTAGGGACAGCAATAACGAGGGATCCCTTGGGTTTTAGATTCTCTTTAAAAAAATCTAAGGTTACATCAAGGTCCGTAACATGTTCCAAGACATGCCACATAGTTATAATGTCCACTTGGGAATTTCCTAATGATTTTTTGAGTTCATTTTTATTTCCAAAGGAATCAATCCCAATCTCCTTGCCTACTCGGCGTGCTCCTTGGTCTGGTTCCAAACCAAAAGTATACCAGCCGGCCGATTTACACTCCTTTAAAAACATACCCGTACCACAACCATAATCTAATATTGTTCCACGTGAAACATATTTTGAAAGCAGTCTAATTTTTTGCCTTAAGGTATAAGCCCTAACTAAATGATAAAGCTTTGAAATGATGCCGGCCTTTGTATTTGTATGAGAAATGTAACTTTCGGATTTATAATAATTGCCAAGCTCCTCATTTTCCGGACGAGGATTGGTAAACTTAAATCCACAACTAAGGCAGTTAACAATCTGGAAGATTTCACTACTAACAGTAAAGTCCTGACATTTTAGGAAGGGCTCAAAGGTTGGGTTTTTGCAGCAGGGGCAATTATTAATTATTGTCATAGTAAGAATGTTCCACGTGAAACATATTTAGGAATGTTATCTACCCATATGGATTAACAAAATTGAAATATCGGCTGGGTTGATGCCAGAAATCCTGGAAGCCTGACCGATAGAAGAAGGTTTAATCTTTTTCAATTTTTCTTTTGCTTCCAATCCCAGGCTTGCTATAGAAGTATAATCGAAATTAACATCAAGTTTTAAGTCTTCTAATCTTTTTAGTTTAAGAGCATTTTCATGCTCACGTTCTATATAGCCTTCATACTTCATTAAGATTTCGGCCTGCTCATACGTTTCTTTGTCCAGGTTCGAAATTAATTCTTTTACATCCGATGCATAATTAGAAATTCCTTCAATAGAGGAATTCGGACGGGTCAAAATATTGTAATATCTGAGTTTTTGATTAACAGGGGCAGAGTCAATTGTTGTTAAATAATTATTTATATTATTTGGTTCGGCACTCGTGTTTTTAAAAAAGCGAACTACTTCGTTGTACTGGTTAATTTTATTTGTAACCAAATTCAGGCGATCGCCTGACGCTAAACCTAATTTATGAGAAAGGGCCGTTAATCGTACATCTGCATTATCTTGTCTTAACAACAATCGGTACTCGGCCCTGGAAGTAAACATCCTATAAGGCTCATCAGTTCCTTTGTTTACAAGGTCATCAATTAAAACTCCAATATAAGCCTCATAGCGATTTAAAATAAAAGGTTCCTTATCCTGTACTTTAAGATGCGCATTCATTCCGGCCATTAAGCCCTGGCAGGCTGCCTCTTCATAACCTGTAGTTCCGTTAATTTGTCCGGCAAAATAAAGATTGTCAACCAGGCGGGTTTCTAAAGTTAACTTCAATTGTGTTGGCGGGAAATAATCATATTCAATGGCATATCCCGGACGAAACATTTTTGCCTTTTCAAACCCGGGAATTAAACGCATTGCTTTATGCTGAACATCTTCTGGCAAGGAGGTCGAAAAACCATTAACATAAATTTCCACGGTATTCCAGCCTTCGGGTTCTATAAATAACTGGTGTCGTTCTCTTTCGCTAAAACGTGTTATTTTATCTTCAATACTCGGGCAGTAGCGCGGACCTAAACCCTGAATTCTACCCTGGAACATCGGAGATTTTTCAAAACCTGTTCTTAATATATCATGAACGACAGTATTCGTATAAGTAACATAACACGGTTTCTGTTTTTTAATAACTGGATTTTTTTCGGACTTTATAAACGGCGAAGTATCAGGTAGATACGAAAACTTATCGATAAGCTCATCGCCTTCCTGAATTTCTAGTTTTGTATAATCCAATGAGCGCCCGTCTACCCGGGGTGGAGTGCCCGTTTTCATGCGGCCGCTTTCAAATCCCATTTGGACTAATTGTTCCGTTATTCCTTTTGACGATTTTTCACCGCTCCTGCCTCCGCCTAATTGTTTTTCGCCAATATGAATAATTCCATTTAAAAAAGTACCATTGGTAAGAACAACCGCTTTGGCTTTAAAGGTAACGCCCATACCGGTAACAACCCCTTCAACCTTTTTACCGTCTTTACTTATAACAAGCTCCCGAACCATATCCTGCCAAAAATCAACGTTTGGTGTTTGTTCCAGCATTTCGCGCCAGAGAGCAGCAAACATCATCCTATCATTTTGAGTACGCGGGCTCCACATGGCCGGGCCCTTACTTCTGTTCAGCATCCGAAATTGTATGGCAGACTTATCAGAAACAATTCCGCTGTAACCTCCCAGTGCGTCTATCTCCCGAACAATCTGACCCTTGGCAATACCACCCATAGCCGGGTTGCAGCTCATCTGGGCAATGGTATTCATGTTCATGGTTATTAATAAAACTTTAGAACCCATATTGGCCGCGGCGGCAGCAGCCTCACAGCCCGCATGACCCGCACCTACAACAATTATATCATAAACATTTTCCAAGAAAGCAAAGATAAGGATTATTTCATCTGCATTTTGAGCGATAGTTAAACTCCTGGGCTAAACGCAGCGAAAGAATGTGAAAAATAAATTATTTATGACGTTTCTTTCCCTCCAGCAAATGAACTTGCTTCAACGCCTCATTGTGACCAGGTTCCAGGCGCAATACCTTTTTATAATTTTCAAGCGCCTTGTCATATTGTGCATTGCTTTGAAAAGCCCGGGCCAATACAAAATAGTTCTGGGCATTGTTTGGATACAATTCGCAAACGCTATTAAAAACATTTATCGCCGGGATGTATTTTTGTTTAACTGTCCATTTTTTTCCAATAGACCTTAACCATGTTTCGTAAGCAGAGTAAGCTTTAAGGGATAAGAGGGGAACTAACTTCAAAGAGTCGGTTATGTTTTGCATCCTTACACCATCACCTGCAACGATAATATTCGCCATCTGTCGGCTTAAATTTACGAGGCCTTCAAGAGAGTCTTTCATTCTGTAAAAATCGCGTGATGATTCTTTATCTCTTTCAAAAATAAGGCAGTTAGTGTAGTTCACCGTTTTTCCTTCAGGATTTCGCATTTTCGAAAGATAAAAATTATGATTTTTCATAATCGCTGTAACCTGCGAAATGGAATAGCCCTTATGTCTGTGTGAACAATAAATGGTATCTCCCGGTAAAGAAAAAGCTTCCATAACATAGATCTTCCCATTCTTTTTTAGTTTGTTATCAATATCCTTCAACATCAGGTTCATATTGCTGAACTCATGAAATGAAGCCATCAAAAAAACTTTATCCAACGAATTTGCCGGCAAATTAGTGGCCGTATAATTTCCGATACTAACATGAAACGTATTGGTTGGTGTTGACCCCTTTAACCGGGCAAAGTGATTTACATGTTTTGCAAATCGATTTTCGCGCAATTTTTTCGAGCTTATATCTTCCGCATAAAAAGTAACACTGTCAAATAACAGCGAAAGAGCTGCGGTATAATAACCGTTCCCGGCACCAATGTCGGCCACTACATCTCCTTTTTTAACATCAACAAAATTTAATAAATCGTTTTGCTCCTGAAATTCTTCAAAATAAATTCCAAAGTTCTTATGCGTATAATAAGAATTGTTTTGAGAAATTACCGCAAAGCTGATAATGAATAAAACTATGGATAAATGTGCTTTGGACATGATTTTTCGGAGGCCATAAAATTAGCTTTTCTTAATTGTTAATTAACCTATTTTATTCATTTTTTATGGAATTGTGCAGTAACTTTAATCTAAACAGTAATTATAGTTTCAATTAAACCGAAAGCATGAAGAAATTAATTTTTACCTCCGCTATTTCTCTTTCAACAATCATCTTATTTTCCCAAACTCCAAAAGCAGATTTTAAAGTCTACAAGCCGCAAAGTGAAGGCGCCCATTCGCTTCAAAACATTTTGCAGAATCTGGTTGGCGATGGCGTGGTATTAAAAAACTTTAGCGTTTCCAAAACGTGGAGCGATGAGGCTTTCGGTTATTTTGAAGATGGACAGTCGCGCTTGGGAATGAAAAAAGGACTCTTAATGACTACAGGCGGTATTAGCGGCCTGTGTGGCAAAAACACCAGGCCCGACATGAGTAATTATACGCATCGCACGGCGGATCCAAATTACCGAAGTTTTGGAAACCCTCCGGCAGTGACGAGTTCAGACCTTGAAAAGTTTTTGGGAGGCAATCAAAAAACATTTGACGCGGTAGTAATTGAATTGGACATTGTACCAACCGCAGATACATTAAGTTTTAATTATGTTTTTGGAAGTGAAGAATATGATGAATTTGTAGGCACTGCGTATAACGATGTGTTCGCCTTTTTTATTAGCGGCAAAGGAGTAGAAGGCCAGGTAAATTTAGCCGTTGTACCCAACACCAATGATCCGGTAAGCGTTAACAGCATTAATAACGGAGGTACTACTGAATACTACAGGAGACCAAATCATCCTGCTTATTATGTAAGTAATATCGATGGTAATTTAGGAATTGAATACGACGGAATGACCAAGTTAATGGAAATTAAAAAAGCGGTGACGCCTTACGAAACCTATCACTTAAAGCTTGCCATTGCTGATGTGGGTGACAATGCTTATGACAGCGGGGTTTTAATTGAGGGTCACAGCATAGTTAGTTATGTAAAAAGTTACAGCGTTTTATATGACAAAAATACATCTTCAATAAGCGAACCCTATAAAAATTTATTGAATGCTTTGGTGAAAGAATATAAAACAAAAACTGAAAGTAAAATTAGTATTACCGGCCACACTGATAATGAAGGAGAGATGGATTTTAATAAAGAACTCAGTTGTAAACGTGCCAATGAAGTAAGGGATTATTTATTAATGAAAGGTGTTCCGGAAAACAGGCTGGTTGTGGATTGTAAGGGCGAAACAATGCCGGCCTTCGATAATAAAAGCGAAGAAGGAAAGCACATGAACAGAAGGGTGGAAGTAAAGTTATTAGGTAATGATGTGAAATATGCAACAGCTAAAAAGAATGAAACTGTCAGCGAAGAAAAATCTGTTATAATAAATAATACTCCTAATCCTTTTGTTAATCAAACAACCATTAATACACATATAATAAGCAGTGTTAAAAACGCCAGGTTAATTATAAGTGACTTACAGGGTAAACAGATAAAAGAAATTTATATAATGGAACGTGGAAATACGTCGATAGGTCTTGAAGGAGGCAATTTAAAAAGCGGTATTTATCTTGCAACTTTAATTTGTGACGGAACAGGCTGCGGATCAATAAAAATTATTCAGGAAAATAATTAATCTCCGATCGCTTCTTCCAGGTTCGACATTTTATCTTCGGTAAATTTTCCTGTTTGTACAACAAGCACTTTACCGTCTTTATCAAGAACGTAGAAATAAGGAATTTTATTATCGGCGGCCCCCAGTTCTTTTTGTATAGCGGTTATATCTGATTTTTCAGTATCCATTATATAAGGCCAGAATTCTTTTTCGGTACCCTCTTTAAATTCTTTAGCTATTTTTTTAAAACCGCTGATCATGGGTACAAAAACAAAGTTTACATCATAAATTTCCGAAACGTCAAAATCGCTGGTGCCTTTTTCTTTTTTTATAAATGTTTCGTATAAAGGATTTAACCATTCTTTAAGTGCATCCTCGGCGTTCCTGTGATAAGCAATAGCCACAATGGTTTCTTTACCGTTTTTTATCGGAAGGTTGACTGCTTTTCCATCAAGCGTTGTGCCTTGTATGACTGGAAAAATTTTTCCTTTTTGCGCTAAGCTTATATTTACAATAAGACTTGAAATAATAATCAGTTTTTTCATATTTATTTAATATCTATTTTTTCCACACGGTCCTGATGCCGTCCCCCCTCAAATTTCTCATTTAAAAAAACTTCAACACATTTAAATGCTTCTTCCTTTGAAATATACCGGGAAGGCAACACCAAAATGTTTGCATCGTTATGTTGACGCGCCAGAGAAGTAATTTCAGAATTCCAGCATAAGGCGGCACGAATTCCGGCATGTTTATTGGCCGACATATTTATACCGTTTCCGCTTCCACACATTAATATGCCTAATTCCACTTCTTTTTTAAGAACCGAATCTGCTACTGCGTGTCCGAAATCGGGATAATCCGCCCGCTCTAAACTATAACAACCTTTATCTGCAACTTCTGTTCCAAGGGTTTTTAAATGATTTATAATCTGTTCTTTTAATTCAAACCCGGCATGGTCCGATCCTATAGCAATCTTTTTTGTCATATATATGGTAAAAATAAAGTTTTATTGAGGTTGTTTAAAAGTAGTAATGAACGTTAATTAACATTGAAAACGTAATTGACTGGAAATGAGGATGACGATTTTACGACATATGAACATTATTTATGTGTGTTACTTATTTAAGACCTCATAAATAAATATTTTATTTTGATACAAGTGAATGGTAAAAATTCTGTTAGTATAAAATTCAATCTTTTCAAAAATACTTGTCTTTTTGTGAGGAAATTTATCAGCAGCGTATTACAGTTACTAACACCGTGCCAGCTTGGTTACTTATCAACTACTAATAACGACTAACAATTGTTAATTGATATCATGTAACATGATAATCAAGCTCTTAAAGCCGTATCTTTGTTCATAGTTTGTTAACTAGTGCTTATAAACTAAAAATGCAAGTCTTTATTTTTCAAACAACTAACAGTACTAACAAGCTATATATACAATACAAATTTTTTAATTTTAAAAAAAGAAAATATGTTATTATATAAAGGATATCTGGATATAAAGGTAGACCCTTCTCTTGATTTGTTTAAGGAAATAAATTATCTTAAGAAGGAAAAGAATGCCGTGATCCTGGCCCACTACTATCAGGACGCTGATATTCAGGATATTGCGGATTATATAGGCGATAGTTTGGGCCTTGCTCAGGAAGCTCAAAAAACCACTTCGGATATCATACTGTTTGCTGGGGTTCATTTTATGGCGGAAACAGCCAAAATTCTTAATCCGGGTAAAAAAGTGCTTATTCCGGATTTAAAGGCAGGTTGTAGCCTGGCTGATTCCTGTCCACCTGATTTATTCGGTGCCTTTAAAGCAAAGCACCCTGACCACCTTGTAATCACTTACATTAATTGTACTGCTGATATTAAAGCTCTAAGTGACATTATTTGCACCAGCAGTAATGCTGTTCAAATTGTAGAAAGCCTGCCAAGAGACCAACCCATCATTTTTGCACCTGATAAAAATCTTGGTGCCTATATTAATAAAAAAACCGGAAGAAACATGCTTCTGTGGAATGGCAGTTGTATGGTGCATGAAATATTCAGCCTCGAAAAATTAATAAAGCTTAAGGTTCAAAATCCAAACGCAAAAGTTATTGCCCATCCTGAATGTGAAGCCGCTATTTTAGAACATGCTGATTTTATAGGAAGTACAACTGCTTTATTAAATTACAGTAAAAAATCTGATGCAAAAGAATTTATTGTTTTAACAGAAACGGGAATTTTACATCAAATGCAAAAATCGAGTCCCGAAAAAACATTTATTCCTGCTCCTCCCAATAACAGTTGCGCTTGTAACGATTGTCCGTATATGAAATTGAATACGCTTGAAAAAATTTATATCGCTTTAAAACACGAACAGCCTGAATTATTAATGAGTGAAGAGCTGATACAAAAAGCTAAAGCGCCTATATTGAAAATGTTAGAATTAAGTGCTAAATTTGGATTATAGCACGCGGGTGAATCACGTAGGGTAAAGAATTAAGATGCATAAAAGTATAGTAATAGTTTTTTTTAGTTTAATGTTAAATGTTCAGTTAAATGCGCAGGTAACAAAAAATGGATATAATAAATTTTATTACGAAAACGGAAAAATAAGCAGCGAGGGTACCATGAAAGATGGTAAACCCGATGGATACTGGAAAAATTACTACGATAACGGGAAATTAAAAATAGAAGGTAACCGTAAAAATTTTCTGCTCGACAGTATTTGGAAGTTTTACGATCTCCGCGGCAGGATTACCAAATCAATAAGTTATAAAGAAGGTAAAAAAGACGGCGTAAGCATTATTTACGATACCCTTCAAAAAATTGTTACTACCGAAACCTATATTCAGGATGTTAAACAGGGATTGCAACGTAATTTTTATAAAAACGGAAAAACAAAAAGTGTTATTCCTTATGTAAAAGGCAAGCCCGACGGTACCGCTTATGAATATAGTACCGATTCTGTTATAACGGCCATTATTGTTTATAAAGGCGGCATTCTACAGAGCTTCGAAAAAATAAATCAAAAGGATGCTGCCAATAAAAAACAAGGTATCTGGAAAGAATTTTATGAAAATCTTGAGGTCAAAAAAGAAATGAAATTTAATGATGACTCATTGGATGGTTATGTAATGGAGTATGACAGAAAGAAAAATTTAATTTCAACAAAAAAATACAATAATGGCAAACAAATTTTAAAAGCGCCTGAAATTGCCAACGTTGAAGTTTACCGTGATGTTTTTCAGGATGGAACTTTAAAATACGAAGGTGTTTACAGCGACGGGGTTCCAATTGGTACACATTATACCTATAAACAAAAATATCAGTGCGATAGCAGTATTTTTTTACGCGATGATACAAGCAGGGTGCCTGTATACATTAATAAATTGGTGTGCCGCAACGTACCCGTGCCTGATAGTTGTATTGAGTATTTTGATGGTGTTGTTGTTGCCAAAGGCAAGGTGGATAGTGTACGAAACAGAATAGGCATATGGTCCGAATTTCATCATACGGGCGAGTTTAAAGGCAGAGGATTATATAAAGACGGCAACAGAACAGGCGAGTGGGAATTTTTTTATGCTTCCGGTAAACTGGAACAAAAAGGCAAATATGATAAAAAAGGACGCGCACAGGGGGTCTGGAAATGGTTTTATGAAAGCGGACAATTATTACGGGAAGAAAATTACGTTAACGGAAAACGCGAAGGACAGTTAACTGATTATAACGAGCAGGGCAAAATAATTTTGCAGGGAAATTTTATAGATAATAACATGGAAGGCCATTGGATCTATGAAACACCGGATTATAAAGAGTTCGGAAATTATGTAAATGGTGAGCGCGACAGTTTGTGGCGAAGTTATTATCTGCCGGGTAAAAATAAACGATACGAAGGAAGATTTTCAAATGGGGAAGAAGTGGGTACACATACCATGTATTATTCTAACGGAAAAAAAATGTACACCGGTAATTATGTAGCGGGAATGAGGGATGGCGACTGGAAATTTTATGATGAAATGGGTATAAATTATTTAACCATTACGTATAAAAATGACATTGAAATTAAATGGATGGGAGATAAAATAAGGCCTACATATGAAGAAAGCCTGCGGACCTATAACATAAAATTAGACGATAATAAAACACAAACCATCAGGAAATAATCCTGATTTCAATTATTCGAATGCCCTCAGCCAACAAGCCTCTTTCTATAGATTTAAATTCTTTAAACCAGCTCCCTGTAGCCCTGGCATTATATGATAATAATAAAATATATTTTATTAATCAAAAAGCAGTAGAGTTATTTAAAATCCCAAAAAGCCAGCTCAATAAACTCGAATCATTTAGTATTAATCGGTTTTTAAATGCTGAAGCGCTAAGATCTCTTTTTGCCTTAGCAGGTAAAATTGATAAAGGTGCGAGTTCCCCTTCGCTTGAATGCAGTTCAAGGGATTTTAAAGGGAAAGAGTTATATCTCGAAATTAATTCAAACATTTCAAAGCTTAATGGTAAAAAAATAATTCAGTCTACCTTCATCGAAATATCGGAGCGCAAAAAAACGGAAGAGCTTTTAAACGATATAAAGCAGAAGTTTGAACTCTTAACTAATAATGCCAACGACATCATTAGTTTTTACACCTATTTCCCGGAAGAAAAATATTTATATGTTAGTCCTAACATCACAAAAATTTTAGGATACAACCCTTCTGAATTACTGAAAGACCATAATTTTTTTAATAAACGCGTTTTAGGTAATAAAAAGGAATTTCTTAAAATTGATAAGGATATAAAAGAACTTCAGAGAAAAAACATCGTTAAAAACTATAGTTACGTTTATAAGACCTACAAAAAAAATAAAGAAGAGGTTTGGCTCGATAACAGCGTTGTGCCTATTCCCGACGAACACGGTAAAATAATGTTTTATTTAAATGTTTTACGTGACATAACTGAACATAAAGAAAAGGAAATTGAAATTGAGAATCAGAAAGCAGATTATCAGATGCTTCTCGATAGTTCTCAGGTTGCCCACTGCATCCATCATCAGGGCACCATGGTATTTACAAATAAAGAATTGCTCAAGCTTTTAAAGCTTAAAAAGAAAGATGTAATTGGTAAATTCGCTGCCGACTTTTTTCATCCTGCCGACAGAAAAAAATCCATTCACAGGATCAAAGAAATTTATGAAGGGAAACGGTTAAATGTACCCACATCGTATCGGCTTATTGATTCTAAAGGAAAGGTAATTGAAGCAGAGCTTAAATCAAACCTTATTAAATACAATAATCAGCAATCTATTTTAACATCAATATATAACATATCCCAACAACGACAACTGGAGCGTGAGGTTTTAAGAGCCGAAATATCAGAACAAAATAACAAGCGGCTTCAAAGGGAAATTAAAGAAAAGCAAAAAGTTGAAAAAACCCTAATTGAAAAAACCGGACAACTAACCTCCATACTTGAAAGCTCAAACCATTTAATCTGGTCGGTTAACGATCAGAATGAAGTTTTATCGTTCAATAAAAATTTTTATAACGTACTGCTTGAAAAATATGGCATAAAAATTAAAATAAAAGATAAGATAGACTCTATGATACCAAAGGGCAGGGAAGAGTACATGAAATTCTGGTACACAAAATACAAAGAAGCGTTTAAAGGAAAAAAACTCGAATTTGAAAGATTTGAAGACAGTGGCCCTCATAAAATTTACAGGAAAATATTTATTAATCCGATTTACGATGCTCACAATCGCGTAATAGAAATATCGTGTATTGCCCACGACATTACAGACATGAAAGTTTATGAGCAAAAACTTTTTAACCAGGCCGCCAAATTAAATTCAATAT
>JAOQAF010000109.1 GCA_025963735.1 Bacteroidota bacterium | reverse complement strand
TGTCAAATGCAATGAGGGTTATACCCTTCAGGTAGATAAATGGTGCAGGGCAGAACTCCGCTCAGAATATTACAATCAGAAAATAGATTTAAATAGAGGAGTAAGTGAACAAACTCAATTGGCAAATTCCAGAGGTGATGTGCCGCCTGATGAATTAAGTGTAAAATAACCCGGGGCGTTAGTTAAGGCTGACCTCAGTAAATAAGTTAATTTTAGCAGAATTTGTATTTTGAAAATAATTATTGTTTAAACTATAGCGTAATTTTATATTTGCATAAACTTAAATTAAATGAACAGGATTCTTGTAGGTGTAAATGTTGCGTTGGTGTTGGCGGTAGCTTTTTTGTTTTATAAAATTAGCACTTTAAGTTCGGCAGAGGGAAAAGAAAACCATGACGGCCCTAACACCGAAAGAGAAAAAAAGGATTCTCTTAAAAGGATCAGTAACATTAATTCAGTGTCTTCTCCGGTTACCGGAAAAATAGCCTTTGTAAATATTGATATCATTAACGAGCAAAGCGCCGAGGTAAATGATCTGGTGGCAGAAGCGAAAAGAACCAAAGGGAATATTGAGGCAAGTGTTGAAAGCCTGAGCCAAAAGTATCAAACTAAAATGGAAGAATATCAAACATCTGCAAAAGCAGGTATCCGTTCACAAGCCGATATGGAGTCACTTGCCAAAGAAATACAGGGACTGGAGCGCGAGGCGCAAAATAAGCAGTTACAAATGGACAATCTGAGCCTTAGTATTAACGAAAAAAATGCCGCGTTCCAAAATGGATTAAAACAGTTTTTAGTAAAATGGAACAATGGTCGTTACGATTATATTCTGACTTATAGCGAAGCAATACCCAGCATGTTACTTGGAAACGCTACTCTTGATGTTACCAAAGAGGTAATTGAGGAAGTAAATTCTGAATACAAGTTAAAAAAAGGCCAGTTAAAAAATAAGAAGTAATGAGTAAGTTATACGAAAAAATAAAATCTGTAGAGGAGTTTCATAATATATTTAAAATAGGCAATGCTTCAGAGATTAAGCTTATAGATGAAAAAGATTATACCCTGCGTTATAACTTGATTAAGGAGGAGAACGAAGAATACCTTGAGGCATGTAAAAATGGTGATATTATTGAAATTGCCGATGCTCTTGGTGACCAGCTTTATATTTTATTCGGTACCATCTTAAAACACGGTTTACAACATAAAATCGAAGAGGTGTATGATGAAATTCATCGCAGTAACATGAGCAAACTGGATGAACAAGGCGAACCAATTTATCGTGAGGACGGTAAAATCCTAAAATCGAACCTCTATTTCAGGCCTGACATAAAAAAGGTGCTGGATAAATAATTTTTAGAGTGGAATGTTTAATATTTTAAATTCTACTTCTTCTTTTTTTTATCTTCCATTTCAGATGCACTTAGTTTACTGACATAAATGGTTGTTTCTGTTGTACGATAATCTTTCACAATCACCTCTTTTTCAAATCCTGCATTATATTCAGGGTTAGTTACCATCACTTTATATGTTCCGTTAGGAAGGGCGATCCGGGCCAATGATCCATCATTATCGGAAACTCTTTTTAGTTTTAAAGTATCATTAATGGTTACATCCACTTCCGTTCGGCCTACAGGTATTTCTGCTCTCTTAATTTTTTCAGTAACATAAATAATTATGGATTGACTTTGCATGGTGGAAAGACTGCAGATAAAAACCAACGTTAGAAAGACGTGTTTCAAATTCATTTTGTTTTCTTTTTAATGTGGTTTTGTACAGCAACGGGTGTACAAATCACAGTTACCGCGGTTAGTTTTTTATCAGATACAACAATATCTTTCGTTTCAGAATGTGAAAATTTATTATTTACCAGAAGCAATTTGTAAACTCCGGGATCTAATGCAATTTTTCCAAGTATACCGTCACTGCCTGTTGTAAGTTCAGTTTTAATAGTATCATTTAATGTTATTTCAAATTTGGTATTAGCTAACGGCTTAACTCCTTCGGGCGTTTTTTCGTTAACCGTAATTCTTATTGATTGAGATTTAAGTGTGCAAGCACCAAAAAATATCAGAATAATTATAAGGATGTTTTTCATGTTTAAAGGTTGCCAAAGATCTGGCTGATAAAATGTTTTAATACGGTTGGTTTGAGTATAAGGATAAAGACAATTCCGAAAATTGCCCCCCAGAAATGCGATTCGTGACTGATATTATCATGGTACGTCGATTTTTTTTTACGCATGATAAGAAAGTAACTTACCCCTAATAATAAAATACCTGCAATCCATCCCGGCATTGGGATAAAAAATAAACCAATGGTAGCCTTTGGCACCAACATGATCCAGCAAAACATAACGGAAGAAATGGCCCCGCTTGCTCCTAAGGAAGAGTACTCAGGGTTGTTTTTATTTCTCAGATATTCGGTAATGGATGCGGCATAAATTCCGCCGGTAAATAAAATGAGGTAATATAATTTTCCAAGCTTTTCGTCAAATAACCGCGGAAATATATTTTCTTCTAAACTTAATCCAAAACTAAATAAGGCCAGGCAGTTAAAGGCAAGATGAAGATAATCTCCATGAATAAAGGCGTGCGTTAAAAACCGGTAATGCTCTTTGTAATGATGTATGGAGTAAGGATGGAACATGTACTTATTCATAGCCTTTTTATCATTAAAGCAGTACAACGAAAATACAACAATGAGGGCTAAAAAAGTATACGTGATCATTACTGTAAATATAACAAGCCCTTTAAAATATAACTAATTTTTCAAGATTAGACTTCCATTGAGAATGAAAAAATAAAACGGTTAAAACAGCCAGAATAAAGTATTAGAACTTACTTCTTAACCTTGCGCGTTTACGCTTTTGCTTGAAAATGTATCCAACCGTTACTTCCAGTGTTACATAAGAATCTTTTTGTTTATCACCTCTTTGTGCTCCAAGGCCGCTTCCATCAGGTAAGGTTGCTCCATAAATGTTGCCCAGGTTTGGATCAGCCATTTGAGCTGCCATCGGGCCATAAGCTGCCGCTATAGAGGCGTTATCATAGTACCGGGTGCCAA
This sequence comes from Bacteroidota bacterium, assembly GCA_025963735.1. Taxonomy (GTDB): domain Bacteria; phylum Bacteroidota; class Bacteroidia; order B-17B0; family Aurantibacillaceae; genus Aurantibacillus. Next base: position 484 of record JAOQAF010000109.1, on the reverse strand, counting down.
CATCATCAATATAATCTGTAAAAGTTTTTCTCCACGCAAGTTCAATACCAACTGTCCATACTTTTTGAATAATTGTTTTATAATAAATTCCTAAAGGAATGCAAAGACTATAATTTGAGTATTGTTTAGGTCCCCCTGGCAAGCCCTGACCCTCGGTGTGCAATGGTCTTAATTTTACATAGCCGTTTGGACCGTACCCTTTTGGGTTATAGTAAAAACCACCGATTCCCACAAAAAGAAAAAGTCCCTGACTGTTACTTTTCATGCGGCGCGTTAAGGTTCGCTTAATACCATAACGGTTTCCAACCTTATTACTTTGCCATCCAAGTTCTAAGCGACCTGAAAGTTCAAAAATATTCGACTTAAAATTTAAGTTCCGGTTATGACGGTAAATATCATTGGTAAGAGCGTCATTTCCCCTTACAACTAAATAATTAAATTTTCCTGACACATTTAATCCCCGCAGGATTTTGTAGCGATAACC
>JAOQAF010000096.1 GCA_025963735.1 Bacteroidota bacterium | reverse complement strand
CAAAATATCGGCAATTGATTTTCCTTTATAAGTTATTTCAAGAGTTTCTTCCTTAAAGCGTTTACCTTTACAGGCTTCACAGGTTAACTGAATGTCTGCCATAAACTGCATTTCAACTGTTATCTGCCCTTCGCCCTGGCAGGTTTCGCAACGCCCGCCTTCTACATTAAAACTAAAAAACCCCGGCTTAAAATTCCGCGCTTTTGCCAATGGTTGGTCGGCGAATAAAGTCCTTATATCATCATACACTTTAATATAAGTAACGGGGTTACTGCGCGAAGACTTACCAATTGGGTTCTGATCAACAAATTCTAATTGCTGAATCTGTTTCAAACTTCCGCTTATCAAATGTTCAGCTTTCACACTTTCAAAATATCCGTCGAGGTGCTTTTGCAGATTAGGAATTAATCCTTTTTTTACCAGAGTAGATTTTCCGGAACCGCTCACACCGGTAATACAGCATAAAACGTTTAATGGAAACTTAACTGAAACATTCTTAAGATTATTATCGTTGAGATTCTTTATTTCAATAAACTCTTTCCATTTTCTTCTTGAAAAAGGAACTTCAATCCGAATTTTATTGGTGAGATATTTCGCGGTGTAACTTACATTTTCCTGTAATAGTTCGGCATGTGTTCCCTGGAATACAAGATGACCGCCGTGAGTTCCCGCTTCAGGACCAATATCAATAAGTTCATCCGCATGGCGCATTATATCTTCGTCATGCTCAACAATAATTACAGTATTGCCTGCTTTTTGCAATGAACGTAAAACTTTTATTAAACGCTCTGTATCCCTGGAGTGGAGGCCGATGCTTGGTTCATCCAGAATATAAAGACTGCCGACAAGTGTGCTCCCAAGCTGTGTTGCCAAATTTATCCGTTGACTTTCGCCGCCGCTTAAGGTATTGGCTACGCGGTTTAAAGTAAGGTAACTTAGTCCAACGTCAACTAAATATTGCAGGCGGTTTGTTATTTCAACAAGTAACCGTTTTGCGATGATAGTATCATGTTCATTCAACTCAATATTCCTGAAAAAAGTAAGTAAATGTTCAACAGGTGTTAATACTAAATCATTAATGCATTTACCCGCCACTTTAACGTAATTGGCATCTTTACGCAAACGGGTTCCGAGACAATCGGGACAAAGTGTTTTACCTCTGTAACGGGCAAGCATTACGCGGTATTGTATTTTATACGTTTCTTTCTGAAGCATTTTAAAAAACGCGTCAATGCCTTCAAAATATTCGTTGCCCGACCATAATAAATTGTATTGGGCCTTGGTTAATTCAATGATAGGTTTATGTACCGGAAAATTAAATTTATGCGCATTTTTTAAGAGTTGATTTTTGTACCAGCTCATCGACTCTCCGTTCCAGCAGGCAACAGCGTTATCAAATACCGAAGCACTTTTGTTAGGGATTACAAGATCAGGATCGATACCGATAATACTTCCAAACCCTTCACATGTTTTACAGGCTCCAATCGGATTATTAAAGGTGAAAAAGTTAACGTTGGGTTCTTCAAAAGTTATCCCGTCCAACTCAAACAAATTACTGAAGGTTCTTTTATTATAAGTGCCGTTATCATTATCCAGCCACACCAAACATTCTCCATTTCCTTCATAGAAAGCAGTCTGTGTACTGTCGGCCGCGCGATTCAAAAAATCTTCATCAGAAGGTTCAGTTACTAAACGGTCAATTAATAAATATACTTCACTATTCTTTTTTACTTTTTTAAAATCTATTTCGCTTATTTTTTGAATGGCTCCATCAATAACGGTTCTTGAAAAGCCTTGCTGTGAAAGAAGATCCAGTTGCTTTTGAAAGGTCCTGTCTTTTTTTTCAGTTACCTTTGAAAGTAAAAGTATTTTTGAGCCGGTTGGTAATTCTGTAATATAAGCTACCACATCTGATACTGTATCGCGCTTAACCTGGTTGCCGCTGATTGGACTGTATGTTTTACCAACCCTGGCGAACAGCAGTTTAAAGTAATCATAGATTTCGGTAATTGTGCCCACGGTACTTCGGGGATTTCTGGAAATTACTTTTTGTTCAATGGCTATGGCCGGAGAAATACCTTTAATATAATCTACCTGCGGTTTTTCAAGTCTGCCTAAAAACTGGCGTGCGTAAGCAGAAAGACTTTCTACATAACGGCGTTGCCCTTCGGCATATAATGTATCAAAGGCGAGGGAAGATTTCCCTGAACCAGATAAACCTGTAATAACAATCAGTTTGTTTCGCGGAATAGCAACATCAATATTTTTAAGGTTGTGCATGCGGGCACCCTTTATAATAATGTGTTGTTTAGGGCTAAGTATGGAAATATCTTTATGAATGCTCATGGGTAATTGAAGCATAAATTTACGTCAAAATTCGGAGGGAACAGTGTTAAAGAAAGCAAGAATCCGCATGAGATTACTCCAGCAGTCTTTTCATGTGTTGCAGAGTAGAAGGGTCTTTCCAGTCTATTTCTCCAACTTTTTCATATTTAATTTCAAGATTTTTGTTAACTATGTAATTAGTCGGTATGGCATTCACGCCGATCGAATTAAAACTTCCGTTCATTTTTAAAAAAGTAAAAGGATAATTTTTTCTTTCTTTGAAGGCTATAACTGTTTCCAGATCTTCATCGCTGATAATAACCACGTCCACATCTTTTAATTCTGATTCTTTTATCGACATAAGATCTCTTAGCTCCATTACACAGTTACCACACCAGGAAGCGCCAAAACTAAAGATTACTTTTTTTCCTTTAAAATCCTGAAATCTGACAGGTTGGCCATTAAGATCTATTAGATTAAGTTTATTAAAATCAACGGAAGGCGCTATTCTGTATTTATTATAAAAAAAAAGAATTATAAGCAGAGCAAGAATGCCGGTAATAATATATTTAAGTTTTGTGTTCATAGTAATTAAACATTGATGGTTGATTACTCTCTGATATTGATGTCAGCGGCTTAAAAATACAAATAGATTTGTAAGTTATTACATGGGCCTTATTTTAAAAATATTTAAAGTTTCATTTCGGATTTTTGTCGGTTTTATAATTGTTTCAATTGTATCGGTTATTTTATTCAGATGGTTACCCGTGCCAATAACCCCGCTTATGATAATCAGATGCATAGAACAGAAAGCGGATGGTAAAAATATGACCTTAAAACATGACTGGGTAAGCCTTGAGGAAATTTCTCCCAAGCTTCAGCTGGCAGTAGTTTGTAGTGAAGATCAGAATTATCTTAAACATTTTGGGTTTGACTGGGGAGCGATAGAAAAAGCGATGAAGGCAAATGAAAAAGGATCGAAAATACGGGGCGGAAGTACTATTTCGCAGCAAACCGCAAAAAACGTGTTTCTATGGCCGGGCCGGAGTTATATCCGGAAAGCCTTTGAAGTGTATTTTACATTATTAATTGAAATTTGCTGGAGTAAAGAAAGAATTATGGAAGTGTATTTAAACAGCATTGAAATGGGGAACGGTGTATATGGCGCAGAATCTGCTGCACAGTATTGGTTTAAAAAACCGGCAGTTAAACTAAACAAATCTGAAAGCGCGGCTATTGCTTCTATTTTGCCAAATCCCGTTAAATATGTGGCCAATCCTCCAAGTGCCTATATTTCAAAGCGAAAAGCCTGGATCATGCAACAAATGTCGTTTTGGGGCAACCAATTGGATTATGACAAGTATAATGATGAAGACGTGAAAACAGATAAAACCGAAGAAAGAACTAAACAAACAAAATCAAGAAAGCGATGAACAAAATTGTAATATCCTATATTTTTTTAAGCATGTTTCTCAGTTGCGGCAATTCTAATCCCGCTCCTTCAAAAAAAATTTTCAAACAAATTGAAAAAGCAATTCTTGCTCCAAAATTAAGTTACCAGCAAAAAGTTTTAGCGCATGCCCTTGATACGATGTTTAACCGGTTAAACCGCACCGGCGCTTTTAACGGAAGCATATTGGTGGCAAGAAACGGAGCGGTGCTTTACCAAAAAACAATTGGGTTTTCCAATAAAGAAAATGGCAGATACCTTAGCGACTCGTCCATGTTTCAACTTGCTTCGGTATCTAAAGTAATAACCGCTACCGCCGTGCTTATGCTTCATGAACGGGAACTGATAGATTTAAACAAACCTTTCGCTTTTTATTTTCCCGATTTTATGTATCCCAATGTTACCGTAAAACAATTGTTAAGTCACCGGTCAGGAATACCAAATTATATTTATGTTTTAAACACTGAATTGTATCAGCCAAATTATAAAATGAGTAATTCTGATATGTACAGTTACCTGAAAGTGAAAAACCCAAAGGTTTATCTTAAACCTGACACGCGATTTAATTATTGCAACACTAATTACGCTTTACTTGCCTTGTTGGTTGAAAAAGTTTCAGGAAAACCTTTTGCTTCTTTTTTAAAGGAAGAATTGTTCGATCCTCTCGGCATGAGGCATACCGCTACAATCAGAGATCTTGATCTGAATGCTCCGCACGTTACCAAAGCCTACGATCAGAAATGGAAACCGGTTGATTTTGACGCGAGCGATTATGTGCTTGGTGATAAAAGCGTTTATTCAACCGCCTATGATCTTTTTTTATTCAGCGAAGCGTTGTATCAAAACAGAATCATTAGGCCTGAAACACAACAGCTGGCTTATACGGCTTACAGCAAAGAAAAAAAATTAAGTAATTACGGTTACGGATGGCGGATAAAAGATTTTAAAGACCCTCTTAAAAAGGAAGTATTTCATAACGGTTGGTGGCATGGGTATCGCTCTTCCTTTCACAGGCGCTTAAATGACTCGTTAACAGT
>JAOQAF010000089.1 GCA_025963735.1 Bacteroidota bacterium | reverse complement strand
ATACTCCGTAAGTACTTTATTTACCGCATCTTTCGTATCCTGGTTCATTATGAAAAATTAAATTTAGGCATAATTTAAATTTATCGCAAATAATACCTCACCAAAGTAAGCGGCACTCTGTTCAACTAAAAAGAACGCAAAATTGGTAAAGACTCTTTAAATAAATTCAAATTCGTATTTTTACCAACATGCAATTTGGTATTTGTTTATTAAGCGTTGTTCCCTGCAGAAAAGAACCTGCCAACTCATCTGAAATGGTTACACAATTGTTATTTGGCGAACATTATACCATTCTTGAAATAACTGAAAACTGGCTTAAGATAAAAGTGGCGTTTGATAATTATGAATGCTGGATCAATGTCAAACAACACACCCGGATTTCGGAATCCACCTTTAACCAGATTCAAAAACAACAACCAGTTTATAGTAATGAACTCATTCAGGTAATGAGCAGCGAATCAGGCGACGTTAATTTCCCAATATGTCTTGGTTCTGCTTTGCCTTTTTTCAATAACCGGAAAATAAGTTTTGAAGATAAGATTTTTACATTCGAAGGAGCCACTTACAGTTCAAATGAAAAACGTTCAGCTAAAAATATAATTTCTACTTCTTATTTATTTATTAATACGCCTTATCTGTGGGGCGGGAAAAACCCTTTAGGAATTGATTGCAGCGGTTTTACCCAGCTCGTTTATAAACTTAACGGATATAAACTTCCGCGTGACGCTTATCAACAGGTTGAACTGGGCAATGCGCTCAGCTTTGTGGAAGAGGCTGAAGCCGGCGACCTTGCTTTTTTTGATAATGAAGAAGGCAAAATAGTGCACGTTGGAGTTTTATTGGATCACGAACGCATCATTCACGCGAGCGGATGCGTACGCATTGATAAATTTGATCATTATGGGATTTTTAATACCGATACTAAAAAGTATTCCCATACTTTGAGAGTTATTAAAAAAGTGATCTAATGCCTGAGATGAAAAACATCTTCCTGCTCCTCTAAGACACCGTCATCAACCAACTCATTAAAAGCCGCCAGCCATACTTCATCACTATGGCTTTTCATTTTATCCTTTAATTCATGTAAAGACATTGGTCCGTTTTTAAAGGCGGCCTTCACCTTTGTTTTCATTTTCTCGAAGCCCTTGGGTTTCTTTGCCAAACACACATCACAATAACCGCAATCGGAATAGTTGAACTCATTAAAATACATTAATAACTGCACCTGTCGGCAAAGTTTATTGTTATTTGTATAGTCTATTACTGCGCTTATTTTTTCGAGATAAAGTTCTTTTAACTTGAAATAATTTTCAGGATTAAATTCAAGGAATTTAGCGTCTACCCTATCCTGAAGAAATATCAGTTTAGGTAAACTTGTTTGCGGTAAATAAGACAGCAACTTCTGTTTATCTAACAATTGCAAATACTCAATTACTGTAAAGGTGTTTGTTTTTGACCGATATGCGAGATCTTTCTCGTTGATAAAAACATAATTCTCAAACAAACCTCCGTAACTCCGAAGCAGGGTTTTAATCAAAGGCTCATATTTCGGGTACTTTACCTGGAACTCATAAATGTCCTCCTTTGAAGCCTGCATCATTACTTTTGCAGGTTCAAAGCCCGTATCGAGCAATGATAAATAATTATCCTTCTCAAGAAACTTTATACTGTTATATACCAATACAGCCTGAAGATTATAACTGTTGCAGATTCTATCGATATCAAATTCAAAACTCCATCCTTCTCCCGAACTTACCGCAACCTGGTAATAATTGCAGATAGCCTGGTAAGCTTGTTTAATGTATTGAATTTCAGGAAAAGCGTATTTGAAATTATCTTGTAATTTCAGCTGATCAGCCTTCGAATAAAACACAGTTGCATATGCGGGCTTGCCATCCCTGCCACACCTTCCTGCCTCCTGAAAATAAGCTTCGAGTGTTTCAGGAAGGTCGAGATGTACAACAAACCGAACATCGGGTTTATCAATACCCATCCCAAAGGCGTTAGTTGCGCAAATTACCTGCAGTTTATTTTCAATCCACTGCTGCTGTATTTTTTGCCGGTCGTCATACTTAAGTCCTGCATGATAGGCAAGCGCCGAAACATTATTTTGTTTTAAAACACGCGCAAGCTCTTCGGTTTTTTTCCGGTTACGAACATATACAATGCCCGAACCACCTATGTTTGAAATTAATTTGAGAAGCCGGTTTATTTTATTTTCTTCTTCCTGAACAACATATCTTAAATTTTTTCTTGCGAACGACTGACGGAAAACTTTTTGGTTTTTGAATTCAAGTTTTATTTGAATATCCTCAACCACGGGTTTGGTGGCGCTGGCCGTTAAGGCAATAAACGTAACCTTGTTAAAGTATAAACGGAGTTCCGCAATCTTCATATAACTTGGCCGGAAGTCGTAACCCCATTGAGAAATGCAGTGGGCCTCATCCACCGCTATTAAAGTAATTGGCAAATAACTAAGTTTCTTTTTAAATTCTTCGTTCTGCAAACGTTCAGGTGAAACATATAAAAACTGAACATGGCCAAGAGCGGCATTGGTAAGAGAAATTTCAATTTCTTTATAATTCATAGCCGAGGTAATGGCCACCGCTGAAATACCTTTCTTTCGCAGGTTCTGAACCTGATCGTTCATCAGGGCAATTAAAGGTGAAATGACAAGACAAGTACCTCCCGCCAGAATGCCCGGAACCTGAAAGCATACCGACTTTCCTCCACCTGTGGGCAAAAGCGCCAGAGTATCGGTGCCATCAAGAACAGAAGTGATAATTTCTTCCTGTAAGGGCCTGAAAGAATCGTAACCCCAATACTTTTTTAAGATCTGATGAATATCTTCTTTTATATTTGTCTTCAAGGATTTACTAAAGTACTAATTATTGATTTTACAGTGGCAGGAAATTACCTATATCAGATAAAAACATTAGTCCTTCGTGTGGTTTCTTTATATTTTCTTTATTTTTTATGCAGATTATTATTCTGGTTTTTTAACCGTGATATATTTTATTCGCTTACCCTTTCCGGATTTCTATCAGATTCATGGTATGGATTGAAGTTCGACACCTTCAGTATTTGCGCGGCAAGCAGTTTATTTATTTTACTCTCGGCTTTACCCATAAAACAGTTTTTTCAGAACCGCTATCAACAAGTATTGAAATGGACTTTTATTATTCCGAATGCAATATTCGTTTTTACAAACTGCATTGATTTTGCCTATTTTCCATTTACAAAAAAAAGGTCAGGAGCAGATTTATTTAAACAAGTGGGTGGTCAGACAGACATGGCACACTTACTCCCCCAATACTTTCGCGATTTCTGGTGGGTATTGGTTGTTTTTATTCTTTTGCTGATTTTAATAGCAGGTTTGTATAATAAAGTAAAACTTAAACTTAAGGTAACTTCATTACAAAACAGCAACAAGCAACATGTAATTAATCTGTGTCTTTTTATATTTATTCTTGGCATCTCCTTTCTTGGGATCCGTGGCGGCCTTGCCCGTGCACCTATCGACATTATTGATGCGGGCGCATATACAAGCGTTGAGGAAATTCCTTTAGTATTAAATACGCCCTTTACCATTATAAAATCGCTTGATAAAAATGAACTTAAAGAACAAAATTTTTATTCATTGGCCGAATTACAATCTATTTATAATCCTGTTCATAAATTTGATTCTCTAACATTCAGAAAAAAAAATATTGTTGTTATTATACTCGAAAGTTTTGCAAAAGAATACACGGGCCTGGGTAAAACAGGAGTAAGTTATACGCCCTTTCTTGATAGTTTAACTGCCCAAAGTTTTGCTTTTACGAATGGCTTTGCAAATGGCTCCAAGTCTATTGAAGGCATCCCCGCTATTCTCTCAGGCATTCCTCATTTAATGGAAAATCCGTTTATCAACTCACCTTATGCCGGAAATTTTCAAACTTCTTTCGGTACACTTTTAAGCAAAGAAGGTTATACAACAGCCTTTTTTCATGGCGGTATAAACGGCACCATGAATTTTGACGCTTATTCAAAACTTGCCGGGTATCAACATTATTTTGGAAGGAATGAATATAACAATGATGATGACTTTGATGGTTTTTGGGGGATCTGGGACGAACCTTTTCTCCAGTATTCTATAAAAAAAATGAATGAATTTAAGGAGCCTTTTCATTCATCCCTTTTTACGTTGAGCTCTCACCATCCTTATTTTGTCCCTGAAAAGTACAAAGGAAAATTTCCAAAAGGCACCCTCGAAAATTCAGAGTCCGTAGGTTATTCAGATTACGCCTTAAAACTTTTTTTTAATGCGGCTGCAAAAACAAAATGGTTTAATAATACATTGTTTGTTCTCTGTGCCGATCATACCAGCCTTTCCGACCATCCTTTTTACAGAAACAGTGTAGGTCAGCAATGTATTCCCATACTATTTTTCAGCCCGGGCAGCAGTTTAAAAGGAACGTATGAAAAATCCTTTTCGCAAATAGATATTTTACCAAGTGTGATGAATCTTTTAGGATACAATAAACCGTTTTTAGCCCTTGGCCAAAGTTACCTTAATGCAAAAAATCACGATTGCTATTATTATTTAAATGGCAACGTTATGATGATTGCCGATACCATCATGGCCTCATTTAACAAAAATCAAATATCATCAGTATATAATTTTAAAAGAGACAGTAGTGTTAGCAGGAATATTAAAAACAAATATTCAAATTTGGAAGCCACTCTGGATAAGGAATACAGGGCTTTTATTCAAACATATAACAGT
>JAOQAF010000044.1 GCA_025963735.1 Bacteroidota bacterium | reverse complement strand
CTGGCCTCTTCCAAAAGATGCCTCGCGTTTACCTGCTGTGTAACATCATAAGCAAACACTAAAATACCATCTGTTTCACCATCGGAGTTTTTAAAAGCAACATAACTGAAATCAATAAATAACTCTTCCATTACCCCGTTTCTTTGCAACTTAACGGGTGTTTCCTTACCAATATACGGCTTGCCGGTTTTATATACCTCGTCCATCAGCTCAAAAAAACCTTGTCCTTCCAATTCAGGTAAAGCCTCACGAAGTTTTTTACCAATAATTTTCCGATGACCCACGGTTTCAAAGTACCGGTCATTCGCTAACTCATATACATGGTCAGGGCCTTTAGTAATAGCCATTATAGCGGGGGTTTGCATAAAAAAATTATGAAGGGTTTCACGCTCCCTTAAAATTTCACCCGACTGTTCTTTAATAATTTGATCCAGTTTTAAATTGGCTTTTAACAAACTTTCAAGTTCAAAGCGACTTTCGTCAGGTGCCTGATAATCTTTTGAAGAATTATCGGGTGGTGGGTTAGCCGCTATCTTTTCTTCCACCGTGCCCAACAATTGCACCAAATGGTCGGCCACTTTTTCCATATCCGTTAAGCCTGTACGGGCTTTCTCCACCTTTCCTTCTTTGTATTCTTCTACCAGTTTACGCGCAGAAGAATGTATTTCGGCGTGTACTTTTTCAAGCTCCTGCATTTCCGGTAAATGCCCGTAGGCCTGAAAAGCGTGCGAATAGATCCACTTCCCTACCGCACATTCATAATGCGATAAAACAGGGGCTTCATCAATCTCGGCGCCATATAAAATTGAACGGAGTTTAGACTTAAACATCAGATGTTTTGCTTTGGCCTGTTCAAAATCAAGTTTTATTATATCCATTCCGTATGGTTTTAATTTTTTTGTAAAATCAACTCAAGACCCGTGCTGAAATACAGGGTTAGTTTGTAACATGTTTTGTTATTTTCAATATCGGAGTACAGGCGGGTAATGATAGCATTTCCAACTTCTTTATTATGCTGATAAAACTTAAGCTGCGGATTATAAACAATCTCATTTTCGCGGCAGAAAATAAACTGGCCACTTATTTCTTTACCATTTTGAGCGGTAAACGCGTTCTTTTGAATTGCAATTCGGTGAATGGCGGAAAAAGTACTATGGGCGAGACCCGGGCCGTTCATGGCTTCAACTGTCCAGATACCTTCTACATGTGCTTGGGTAATATGATTTAAATCAATGTAGTTCATGAAAAATAGTTACCTTTTTTTAAGAAAAATAACACACATGATTTAATTTGAACATTGAGAATAAGCATTGTAATCAAACAGAAAAAAACCGGCCAAGGCAAATAATCCTCAAAAGGCCTATTTTATAAAGTTTTTTAAAAGAAATTGCCATAAATGGGAAAGTGGTGCCACTTTAAAAATCAGGAAATAGATTGCAGCTGTTTATTTAAACTGTCTATTTGTTGTTTATAATCTTTAATAACGGTGCGGGTTTTAATTCGCAGTTCAATCTCGTTCATCACAATTTTAGCCATTTGTTTCAGCATTTCCTGCTGGTCTGAATTAATATAACGTTGGCGCTTATCTAAAATACAAAAAGTACCAATGTTAAAACCTTCTTTGGTTTTTAAAGGCGCGGCGGCATAGAATTGTAATCCAAAATCACCCGCCACTAATGGATTGGCCAGGCATCGCGGATCATTTCTGGCATCTTCTATCAGGTAAATTTCATCCGATAAAATGGCCGAGGCGCACAGGCCGGGCTCCCTGTCTATTTGTTGAATATCCAACCCATGATGCGATTTAAACCAGATCCGGTCAGTATCAACAAGACTTACGATAGCAATTGGAACATTGAATATTTTCGCTGCCAAAGCTGTTAACTCATCAAAGGTACCATCGCCCGGGGTATCCAGTATTTCGTATTTATGTAAAATGGCAATACGATTAGTTTCTTTAAGATCGTTCATGAATTTCCGGGTTAATATTTGATTAAAGTTAGTTTTTAAATAGCCTCAGAAGCTAATTTTTAGGTAAAAGGGGGGAATTACAGGTTGAAACCGAAAGGGTAATTTAAAAGTTTTTAAAAATCCTAAAAAGATTTTCTTTATACATCAGATAATCCGCAGGCTTTGTGAAAAAATGCTCCGCTCCCATTTCTCTTGCTTTCTCCATATCGTAAGGGTTACTGGAAGTGCTGATAATAATAACAGGAATTTTTTTAAAACGATTATCGCCTTTTAATTTTTGCAAACATTCAAAGCCATTCATTACAGGCATGTTTAAATCAAGAAAAATAAGCGATGGAAATTTGATGTCGGAATTAAGATATAGAAGCGCCTCAAGGCCATGCCCGGCAATATTACATTTTATTTCAGGATAGATTTCACTCAACACATCTTTAAAAAACATCTGATCGTCCAGATCGTCATCCACCAATAAAATTTCAGTATGATTCATTTTGATTTATGTTCTGGCGGGTAAATATATATTAAAAGTAGTACCCATGCCCGGTTCACTGTTTACGTTAATTAAGCCTTTATGATTTTGAATAATTTTTTTGCAAATGGAAAGACCAATACCGGTGCCAGAATAAGCGTCCTTGCCATGAAGCTTTTGAAATAATTCGAAAATTTTTTCCCCATATATTTTTTCAAATCCAATACCATTATCGGTAACAGAAATTTTCCAGTACTTGCGTTTGGGTAAAGCCACTTCTTCTTTTATATTTTCTTCACTGATTAATTCGGCTGTTATTTTAATATAAGGCCGCTCTTTTGGCTTCCTGAATTTTATCGCGTTATTTATTAAATTACTGAATACCTGGTGCATTTGTAAAGGTATAACGCGAATGGTGGGTAAAGTAGGACAATCGATAACGGCTTCGGAAGAGGTAATCATTTCCTGCATGCTTCTTTTAACGTCTTCCATGATTTGATTGAGATCGGTTAAAATAAATTCAGGCTTAAGAACACTTGTACGCGAATACGCGTGCAATGCATCAATTAAATTTTGCATAGCAGCTGCTGCAGCAATAATGCGCGTAAAATAATCTTTGGTAGTTTTTGTAAACTCATCAGATTGTTTATCAAGAATGCGTCCTGTAAATGCTTGTATTTTGCGCAAAGGCTCCTGCAAATCATGCGAGGCAATATAACTGAAAGAAGCCAGCTCGGTATTGGTGTGCATTAATTCGGTATTTTTTACTTCAAGTTCGCGGTTCATTTCCTCAAGGCGTCTTTTAGCATGAACCACCGTAGTAATATCCCTGGCCATTAATAAAACACCGGTTATTTCTTCATTCACAATTAAAGGCTTAAAATAAGCCTCGTAAACAGTTCCGTTACTCTGACTGATTATGTTATTATGAAAAACAGTTTCTCCTCCCAAAGCACGCTGCATACTTTGATACTGAGCGGTTTCTTTAAGGTGAGGAAAAATTTCCAGCACATTTTTACCAATAATGTCATTGGCGCTTAAAGCTAAATCCTGCAATGCCGTTTTATTGATAGAAGTGTAATTTAAGTCTTTATCAAAAGTGCTTATTGCCTCTACCGATGAATCAATAACCTGTTGGATAAAGGCGGTGCGTTCAGATATTTTATGTTCGAGTGAACTGGTAAATATTTCCTGTTCTTTTTTTTCAGTTAGATCGGTAATAATAATACCGATGCCCGGAAAGCGGGGATAAAGGCTGCTCATGGAAACATAAACCGGAATTTTTTTTCCGTTATAGGATAAAACAAGTTCGCCTTTGCTTGTGCCTGAAAATGATGCCCTGAACATTTCCTTAAATGCTTTTTTTGATTTAGAATCTAAAAAAGATTCGATGTTGGCACCTACGAGTGTGGCGTTTGCAGCGTTTAACAGGCGGTCGAAAGCGCTGTTGGCATAAACAATTAAGCCCGTATCCGTTACATTTAAGGCACTTTCGGCAAAATTTTCAACCAATACACGGTAAACATAATCGGTACTTTCAAGAGCAAAAATTTCGGGCTCACCATTTTTATTAATGGCCAGTGCATCAATGCTACCGTTTTTTATGGCATCAACTAATTCTTTATATTCCTGTAGCTGACGGTTTAAGCTTTGGTTCTCCTTGCGTAAATCGTCATGTTGTGCGTGGTCCACTTACGTATTTTTGATGTTAAACAGTTTTAATATTTTTTCTTTGTCCGATAAATCGCCTATGAGCCGCTTTATGGGTTCAGGCCTTTCTATTAATAAGGTTGGGCAGGCAATGATGTCATACTTTTGCACCAACATCGGATTTTTATGAACATCAATAATTTCCAACGAATAATTATCGGCAAGATAAGATTCGCAGATTGTTTTGATATTTTGAATGGCACGGGTTGAACTGACTGACATGCCAGTTACAAAAAGTTTAAAACTATATTTTTTCAGATCAACCGCAGCCTCGGTTTTCATGCAACTTATTTCACTAATGGTTTAATATCCAAACCTACCAACACTTTTTCTTCATTGGATAGATCGCCTATTATTTTACGGATGGGTTCCGGCACTTTTCTTACCAATGTGGGGATGGCCAATATCTGATCGCCGGCCGCCAGTTGCGGATTCTTTACCAGGTCTACCACTTCAATAGTATATTGTCCGTCGAGATTCTCTTCACAATATTTTTTAATATTTGTAAGAGCCGCCACCGACTTTGGGGTTTGGCCGGCTACATATAACTTTAGCTGCCAGAATTCCCGTTTTGATTTTGCCATCATTTTAATTTTTTAATGTGCTTTTTAATGGGCGGTGTTAACTTTTCAGATAACTCCTGCTCTTCCATTTCTAATTTATTTAATTCTTCAGCGGCCGATTCAAACTGTATGCGCATGGTTTCGATATTTGATTCCAGAATTTTTTTCTTGCGCGCTATCTCACGGTCACGTCTTTGAATATCCTTAATATTTTTATCTTTCTGAGCGGATACATTCTGGCGGTGCTTTTTACGGGCTGAGCCGGTGAGCATGCCTTCGGGACCAATTTCGAGCTCGAGCAGTTCAATGCCGTTGCGGCTGATAATAAATTCCCTCACCTGATTGCTGTGGCCCATGCCCCGTGATTTAAGAATGTAAAGGCCACGGTTACGCTCCCCTACTCCTTCCACATCGCGAACCGTTATCCAGGTATCCACCAGCGAAGAAACAGATTCTTCAGTTAACTCATTGGTGCCACTAATGTTTTGCTGTGTTAACGAGGTAAACAAAGCCGTTATATTATTTAGTTTTAAAAGATCAATTAAACGAACAAGCATGGCACGCACTTCACTTATTGAGCCTACACTTATTAAATTGCTGATTGGATCTATAACTACTGCATCAGGCTTAAAATCCTTAACCAGCTTATGAAGTGAAAGAAGATGCATTTCCAGGCCATGCAAAGAAGGACGTGAAGAATGGATTTGCAATAAACCTTTTTTTACATGACTCTCAAGATCTATACCTACTGATTGCATATTTCGTACCAGTTGACTGGGAGACTCTTCAAACGCAAAATACAAAACCCTTCCTTTGTTTTTGCAGGTTTCGTTGGCAAAATAACTGGCCAGTGTGGTTTTGGCAGTACCCGCGGTTCCTGAAATTAAAACACTGCTGCCTTTGTAATATCCGCCCTTTTCAAACATATGGTTTAAGCCTTCAATGCCCGTAGGAACAATTTCCGCAGACACTTTATGCTCCAAACGCAAGGATGTTATTGGCAAAACTGAAACCCCGTTTTCGTCAATTAAAAATGGATACTCGTTAGTACCATGTGATGAGCCACGGTATTTTACAATGCGGAGGCGCCTGGTTGAAATCTGGTCGGTTACCCTGAAGTCGAGTAAAATTACACAATCAGACACATATTCTTCAAGTCCCTGGCGCGTTAATGAGGCCTCGCCACGCTCTCCCGTAATCACAGCCGTTACACCCTTTTCTTTTAACCAATGGAATAACCGCCGGATTTCCGAACGTAAAATGCCTTCGTTTTTTAATCCGCCGAATAATGTTTCAATAGTATCCAGAACAACACGCTTTGCTTTAATTTTATCAATGGCATATCCTAACCGAATAAACAAACCTTCAAGATCATATTCTCCGGTTTCTTCAATTTCCTGTCTCTCCACTTCTACATGATCAATGTGCAGCATATTGGAAGCGCTTAATTTTTTAAGATCGAATCCTAAAGAAGCCACATTCTTCTGAAGGTCTTCAGTGGGCTCTTCGAAGGTTAAAAACACCCCCGGCTCATTGTATTCGGTTATGCCTTTAATTAAAAACTGCATGGCCAATAATGTTTTTCCACATCCGGCGCTTCCGCAAACTAATGTAGGTCTTCCCTGGGGCAACCCCCCGTCGGTTATTTCATCTAATCCATCAATTCCGGTTGGTGATTTTGGAATAGCAAGGTCTTTAAGCGACTTGTTTTTATTTTGTTTTGATGCCATAAAAAAATAATGAATTGAACCATTGTAAAAATAAAAACTAATTAGTTTTCAAGCAACATATAGAGTATAATAGACGAGAATTACATTCCACAATTTTTGTAAAATAAATAAACATGCCATTATATATTGATGAAAGGAATATACAAAACCCATTCCTAAAGACAATATTTTCGTAGAAAAGCGGTAACGTAATTGTTCCCGGAAAAGAGAATTGGAATAGACTTTATTGTGCTAAATGTTTTTCGCAAACATTTTTTACAATATCTTTTAAGTCGTTAAAATCAGTGGGTTTAAAAAAATGATCAAGTGCTCCAAGCGCCAAAGATTTATGTTTGTCTTCGGGATCGCTGCTGGTGGAAAATACGTACACGGGAATTTGAGTAAGACCGTGCACTTCATTCATTTCTTTAAGCACTCCATGACCTGTTAATAAAGGCATGTTCAAATCAAGAAATATAAGATCAGCTGAATTATTGGTTACATTTTTATAAGCCTGCCTCTTTAATAAAAAATCCATGAGCTGCAGACCGTTATACACTGCGGTTATTTCACACTTTACGTCTAAAAGCTTAATGGCTTTTTTTAATAAAAACTGATGGTCCATGCTATCATCACAAATAATGATGTGCGGGGTTTTACTTTTACTCACTGTGTTCAGGTTCATTGGGGTAAGCAAAGTTATAATTAAATATGAAAGTATAACCTCAGGGTTTCACCGTACTTTTCAGGCAGTTTTTCAGCGATTCACGCTAAAAATTAATTCAGACTATTGAGAGTAATATGATGGATCAGCGGTTAACTTTATCCTGCTTTTATAATCTATCACTTAGTTCAGTAACAACTTTTAAAAATCCCTCGTATGTTACCGGTTTTTGGATATAACCCTCCGCTCCTAAAGTAAGCGCTTTACGCATCATAGGGTCGTCGTGCGCTGAAGTTAAAATAACAACCGGAATTTTTCGTGTAAAATCGTTTGCCTTAAGCTGCGTTAAAATTTCAATGCCGTTCACTTTTGGCAGCATTAAATCAAGCAGAATTAATTTTGATTTTCCCGTAAATGTTTCATTTAATATGGGCAGTTTATCGAAAAAATAATCAAGGGCCTCATCGCCTGATTTAATATGAATAATATGATTATTGGCATTAGCTTCTTTAAATGCCCTTTTGGTAAAAAAAGCATCGTCAGGATTATCTTCCACTAATATTATTTCTATTTCTTCAGGATTCATGCTTTAGTTTAATTTATGATGAACAGGAAGTATGACATTAAACACAGCCCCTTTTTCACTGCTGCCTTCAGCATTCAATTCTCCTTTATGATTAAGGATTATTTTTTTGCACATGGCCAATCCAATTCCGGTACCTTCAAATTCAGATTTGCCATGTAGCCGTTGGAAAATATTAAAAATCTTTTCAGCATATTCTTTTGCAAAACCAATCCCATTATCCGCAATTTGGATCTTATAATAATGCATATTTTCATCAAGCTTAAAATGTTTTATTTCTTCAAGATTAAGTTTAGTAGCGGATATTTTTATAACAGGTTTAACATCTTTCCGTATAAATTTTAAGGAATTACCAATAAGATTTCCTAAGAGCTGCGACATCTGAAGAGGAATGGCTTCTATTACCGGGAGGTCAGTGGTTTCAATAACAGCACCCTTTTGTTCAATTAATAAATCATAATCGGTTGTAATGCTTTCCAAAACGGTATTTAAATCAACTTTTTCAAATAAATCTTTTTCTTTTGCAAGTTCTGAATAGGTTAATACATCCTTAATAAGCCTGTTCATGCGCGAT
>JAOQAF010000032.1 GCA_025963735.1 Bacteroidota bacterium | reverse complement strand
TCGGCAGACGATATTGCCGAAGTGTGGCAGTTAGACCTGAAAAAAGAAATTGAAAGTTACCAGGTAATCATGCTGCTTTACTCTGATGGAAACCTTCCAACCTTTGGCAATAATTTCATAAACGATGCTTATGAACTGTATACTTCGCCAAAAACCTATTACACTAGAAGTGAAAAGAATAAACAAATACAAACTTTTGCCAAACAAATTCGTGAAACACCGGGTTTATTAAAAAAGAGTACCTTAAAAAGTAAAGATCAAAATATTACATTGGATAGTGCCATTCGTTTCGACGCCATGAAAATTGCGGGGATGATTCAATGATAAAATTTAACTATTGAACCAGGAAATTGAAAAAAGAAATAAATGAAAAATAAAATAATACTGTTTTTAACAATTACTTCACTGGCACTTAAAGCCGATGAAGGCATGTGGATGCCTCAACTCATTGCCGCTTTAAATATTACTGACATGAAAAAGAATGGCTTTAAGTTAAGCGCCGAACAAATATACAGCATTAATAAAGCCAGTATGAAGGACGCTGTTGCCATATTTGGCGGCGGATGTACGGCCGAAGCGATTTCAGATAAAGGTTTGATTTTAACCAACCATCATTGCGGGTACGGATCGATTGCAAGCTTAAGCACAGTTCAGAATGATTATCTGAAAAATGGATACTGGGCCATGAATAATAAAGAAGAGTTATACTGTAAAGATCTTACGGTAACATTTATTAAACGCATAGAAGATGTAACTTCCAAAATAACTGAAAATTTAAAAACCTCTTTTTCTGAAATTCAGCGGGATTCAACCATTCAATCAAATATTAAATTACTGGAACGAAAAACCAAAGAAGAGTATAAATACGATACGTTCATCCGCGGATTTTTTTACGGCAATGAATATTATCTTTTTGTTACCGAAACCTTCAGGGATATTCGTCTTGTTGGAACTCCGCCTGAAAGCATAGGTAAGTTCGGTGGAGAAACCGATAATTGGGTGTGGCCAAGGCACAATGCAGATTTTAGCATGTTCAGAATTTACGCCAATAAAGAAAATAAACCTTCGGAATATAATCAGGAAAATATTCCTTACAAGCCGGCCTATTCCTTCCCTATTTCTTTAAAAGGTGTTGAAAAGGGCGATTTTACAATGGTGTATGGTTTTCCCGGAAAAACACAGGAGTATTTAACTTCTTATGCGGTTGATCTTCTTCAAAACCAGCAGGACCCGATTCGGGTGGAGCTCCGCGCTAAACGTTTGTCGATAATGGAAAACGACATGAAAAAAAACGATACGCTCAGACTGATGTATGCCAATAAATACGCGGGAGTTGCCAATTATTACAAGAAATGGAGCGGCGAAATGCTTGGCCTTAAAAAATCAAACGCCATACAAAAGAAACAGGAATTTGAACAGCAGTTTCTGAACCTGGTTGGAAGCGATGGCGCCAAAAAAGACAAATACATTAATTTATTTGCGCAGTTTAAAAAAACGTATGAAGAGTATGCGCCTTTAAGTAAACAGTACGATTATTTTACCGAATGTTTATTAGGCATTGATGCACTCAGACTGGCTTCAAGCTTTCAGCCTGTATTTGCAGAGTTAAAAAAGAAACAAGACGGAAAGGAGAATAAATTTGATCAGCGTTTTAAAGAAACAAAACCAATTATTCCCTTTAAAAATTACAATAAAGAAACAGACCGCAAACTCTGCACCGCCATGCTTGAAATGTTTGTGAATAACATTGACAAATCACTCAGGGCTGTATATCTCGATTCTTTAATAAACGTATACAACGGCAACACGCAGGCACTCACCGATTTTCTTTACAACAATTCAAGTTTTATAGATAATAAAAAAGCCGAATTGATGTATTCTGATTTTGAAAAAAATGCTCAGCTATATGAACGCGATCCCATGTACTTACTTGCCACCGCGGTTTACAAGCATTACCAGAAAACCGTTATACCGCAGATTAATTATTATGAACTGCAAATTGCGGAGTTACAAAAAGAATATATGAAGGGGCTGCGCGAAAACGTAAAAGATAAAAAGTTTTATCCGGATGCTAACGGTACGCTCCGTGTTTCTTATGGAAAAGTTGCTGATTATAAACCGCGTGACGGCGTGGAATATCTGCATTACACCACCAGCGATGGCCTGGTAGAAAAAAATAAAACAGGCCTCGAAGATTTTTATGTAAAACCAAGATTAATTGAACTGTTTGAAAAAAAGGATTTCGGAAATTACGCGGATAAAAAAGGGAAACTTCATATCGCTTTCACAGGCAGTAATCATACAACAGGCGGTAACAGTGGCAGTCCCGTTATAAACGCCAAAGGTGAATTGATAGGAACTAATTTCGACCGCAACTGGGAAGGCACAATGAGTGATATATCCTACAACGGAAACTTTTGCAGGAATATTGTTCTGGATGTCCGCTACACTTTATGGATCGTAGACAAATATGCGGGAGCAGGTTATCTTTTAAACGAAATGAAACTGGTTAAATAATTGAAATGAAAGAATTTTTAAAATATTTTTTGCAGGGCTTACTCTTATTTATACCCCTCATTATAACTCTTTTAGTTTTAATGAAACTGTTTGATTTTTTTGCAGGCTTATTTTCTTTTGTTGGTATAAGCAACAGTACTTTCGTTAATACCTCACTTGGATTAATTGTTACTATTGGGTTTATAGCGATTTTGGGAGTTCTTGCTTCTTCATTTGTTTTCAAACAATTCTTTAACTTTTTTGAAGATAAATTAGAACATGCTCCTTTTATAAGACACATCTATTCGCCCATAAAAGATTTTACAAACGCGTTTGTAGGAAATAAAAAGCGGTTCAATAAACCCGTTTTTGTAACAACAAACATTGAGGCAAAGGTGGAAGAAATTGGTTTTATTACTAATCACGATCTTTCACATTTGGGTGAAATGGATAAGGTAGCGGTTTACATCCCTTTATCGTACTCACTTTCCGGCAGACTAATTATGGTTCCCAAAGAAAGTTTAAAACCAATTAATGCCGATGCAGCTGAAGTTATGAAGTTTATTGTAAGCGGTGGTGTAAGCGATGTTGATTAAACCGCTAGGTTAGTTAAAAACAGTTATTAATGGTATTTTTAAATACTAAAGTTTATTTAAAATTTCTACAAAATGCCGCCAATTCTTCAGATAAATAATGTCACAAAACGTTACAGCAGTCACACTGCCCTTAACGACGTTTCACTTAGTGTTAACGAACAATCAGTGTTTGGTTTACTGGGGCCCAACGGCGCCGGAAAAACATCTCTTATTCGTATCATCAATCAGATTACGGGTCCTGATATGGGAGAAGTTCTTTTTAAAAACGAAAAATTAAGTCCAAAGCACATCGAACAAATTGGTTACCTGCCTGAAGAGCGCGGCTTGTACAAAAAGATGCCTGTTGGCGAACAGGCCTTGTATCTGGCACAATTAAAGGGTTTAAAAAAAGCAGAAGCAAAAAAAAGATTGCTTTACTGGTTCGAAAAGTTTGACATGCAGAATTGGTGGAAAAAGCGTGTGGACGAACTAAGCAAAGGCATGCAGCAAAAAGTTCAGTTTATTGTTACCATCCTGCATGAACCGCAATTGCTTATTCTTGACGAACCATTCAGCGGCTTTGATCCTATAAATGCTCAATTAATCAAAAATGAAATTCTAGAGCTTCGCAAAAAAGGAGCAACGATTATTTTCTCAACACACAACATGGGGAGTGTTGAAGAGTTATGCGATAATATTGCCTTATTAAATAAATCTGAAAAAATACTCGATGGCTCTGTGAAGGAAATAAGGAAAACTTTCAGAACCAACACTTATAATATTGTTTTTAAAGGAAATGTTCTTGGCTTTACAAACGCTTTATGGACAGGCGCTGAAATCATAGAAAAACATTCGGACGAAGACGTACATACAATTACAGTTAAACTTTTGAATGGTGTGAATTCAACACAAATGCTTCAGGCGGTACTTCCTGTTTGCGAAATCATATCGTTCTCTGAAATAATTCCGAGTATGAATGACATTTTTATACGAAAGGTAAATGAAGGAAATCAAGCATTAGGAACTAAAAGCAGTTACACCGAATAATACACCATCGATATGTCTAAAGTAGGATTAATAATTGGCAGGGAGATCAAATCAAAACTTACCAATAAAACATTTATCATCATGACGTTTCTAACGCCTCTTATTTTTATAGGAGCGTTAGGATTAATTTTCTGGACCTCCATGCCGGAAAAAATAGAACAGAATTTATTGGTGCTTGATGAAACAGGTCTTTTTCAGAATACTTTAAAAGGCAATGATTTTATATCCCTTACTTTTTCCAAAGAACAAATTAGCGAGGCGCAGGATAATTTTCAGAATTCAGAATATTCAGGAATACTGTATATTTTCAAAGGTTCAGACGGGAACATTATTCCAAAGGCCAGACTTCTTTATAAAAAAAATCCCGGTCTTGCTTTTAAAACTTATATAAGAACAGAACTTGAAAGAATTTATTATGAATATAAATTAAAGGCTAACAATATTGATCCCAACATCATAACCAATGCCAGACAAGGCCTGGTAATTGATATGGAAAAGGTGGATGAGAACGGCGAGATTAAAAACTCGGAGGGCATTCAATTATTTTCTTTCGCAATGGGTTTAATAATGATGATTTTTATTCTCATGTATGGCATGATGGTATTCAGAAGCGTAATGGAAGAAAAAACAAACCGGATTGTGGAAGTGATTGTGTCATCGGTGCGGCCATTTGAATTAATGATTGGTAAGATTATTGGTGTTGCCCTTGTGGGTATTATACAATTTACAGTTACTACTCTTCTTACAGGGATTTTAAGCATGGTATTGTCGGGCATCTTTTTAAAAGACATCAATACCATGAAGATGAAATTTGATGATCAGAACGCCGTGGTTCATAAGCTTGGCACCAATGCGGGCACCCATTTAAATAACACTGCTGAATTTAAAGATAATCAGAAAATGTTTGAAACAATTAACCAGCTTCAGAAGATAAATTTCTGGGAAGTTGGTTTGTATTTTTTTCTGTTTTTTATTGGTGGTTATTTGTTTTACAGTTCACTTTTAGCGGCTATTGGAAGTGCTGTTGATTCGGAATCAGACTCGCAGCAATTTATGTTACCCGTAATGCTTCCGCTCATGATCGGTTATTTTCTTGCTATCAAAATAATGATCAGTCCCGAATCAAACGCCGTAATAATTGGCTCATTCATTCCCTTTACATCGCCCATTGTAATGATGGCGCGGATTCCGCAAGGTGTTCCGGCCTGGCAGGTGTTAAGTTCACTTGCTATCTTATATGTTTCATTTATCTGCACTACCTGGCTTGCCGGCAAAATTTACCGCACCGGAATTTTAATGTATGGTAAAAAAACAAGCTGGCGCGAAATAGGCAAATGGTTATTTTATAAATAATCTTGTTGTGTAGTATTATATAGTGAAGAATAAATCAACCATATATTGGTACTGCCAGATCACCGGCTGGTCTTTTTATATTATCATTAACCTTATATTTTTTGGTTTAAAATATAATTATAACTATAAAAATTATCTGATTATTTTTTTATCACTGCCACTTGGCATCCTCATTACGCATGGTTACCGAAGTGTCATTTTAAAATATAATTTTTTAAACTATAAAATTCTTCCGCAGTTGTTGTTGATGGTTATTTTTAGTTTGCTAAAGGCAATCGCTTTTTTTTTATGTATCACCATCATTTCAATGTGGCTGGGTTTTGTACATGTTAACCTTAGTTTTGTAAATGTATCTGAATCCATTATCAATTATTCAATGCCCTTTTGTTTGTGGAATATTATTTATTTCGGCTTTAAGTATTTTCAAAATTACCGCAGAAGCGAAATTAATACTCTCAGGCTTTATGCCGCGAGCAGAGAATCTGAACTGAACAGCCTAAAGGCGCAACTTAATCCTCACTTCATGTTTAACAGCATGAACAGTATCAGGGCGCTGATTGATGAAGATCCACAAAAAGCAAAAGTAGCAGTAACTAAACTGTCAAATATTTTGCGCACTACACTCTTAATGAATAAAAATAAATTAATTCCATTAAGAGAAGAAATTAAACTCGTTAAAGAATACCTTGATCTTGAACATATCCGTTATGAAGAAAGGTTAAACTATGAATTTAAAATTGCGGAGAATGTTCAGGACACAATGATTCCTCCTTTTATTATTCAGGCCCAGGTTGAAAATGCCGTAAAACATGGCATATCAAAGGTTCCGGGAAAAGGAAACATTATTATTGAAGCATTCGCGCTGGTTGATATACTTAAAATCAAAGTGTCAAACACCGGCAATATAAACACCGAAAAACCTTTAACCGGTGTGGGCTTCATTAATTCAGCACAACGCCTGACTCTGTTGTATGGCGCCGACGGACAGATTTTTATAAGCGAAGTGAATAATTTGGTAGTTGTTGATATTAACATACCTTTGAAATAAAATTTTACATTATCATGAAAGCAATAATTATTGATGATGAGCGCCTTGCACGCCAGGAATTAAAAAACCTTTTAGCTTCCTATAAAGAAGTTGAAATAATTGCTGAGTGTTCTGATGCAAACGAAGCGCAGGCAAAAATTAACGAGCTAAAACCCGATGTTATTTTTTGCGACATTAATATGCCCGGCAAAACAGGCTTGCAGCTTGCCGAAGAAATATCCGGCGCCATTGATGTGGTGTTTATTACCGCACATGATGAGCACGCCATTAAAGCGTTTGAATTAAACGCGTTTGATTACCTGCTTAAACCCATCCAACCTCAGCGACTGGCTGAAACAATAAAAAAATTACTTGTTAAAGAAACATCTTCTAAAGTTGAAAATAACAGTCCACTTTCTAAAAAAGACATTGTTTTTATAAAAGATGGTGAAAAATGCTGGTTTGTTAAACTTGAAGAAATACGGTTATTTGAATCGGAAGGCAATTATGTTCGTGTTTATTTTGATTCAAATAAACCACTTATTTTAAGAAGTCTTAATAGTCTTGAAGCACGTTTAAATGAAAAAGAATTTTTCAGGGCCAGCCGCAAACACATTATTAACCTTAATTACATTGGCAGTGTTGAACAATGGTTCAATAGCGGTTTAAATGTTAAATTAAAGGATGGAAAAGAAATAGAAATATCACGACGCCAGGCCGTTAAATTAAAAGACATGATGAGTTTATAAAGTTTTATTCTTCGCAATAAACACTTAACTTTATCGTTACTTCTATGTTGAAAAGATTAATTTTTATAGTATTGGTTGTATTTTCGCTTTCCGGTTTTTCTCAGATCGGTGGTACTAAAAGCTATCGTTTTCTTGACCTGCCAATGACCGCCAGGGCAGCAGCCCTGGGAGGTAACAGCATGGGAGTATGGGGTGATGATGTGAACCTTATGTACAGCAGCCCTTCCGCACTCAATGCTTCCATGTCTAAACAAGTGGCTTTTAATTATTGTAATTATGTAGGCGATCTTAATTTTGGTTATCTGGCTTACGCGCATCACCTACAAAAGGCCGGAACGGTTGGTGGTGGCATTCAGTTTTTTAATTATGGAAAGTTTAACGGCTATGATGAGTTTGGCCAGGCAACCACTAATTTTAAGGCCAATGATTACAGCATTAATTTAAATTATGCCAAACCTTTTGAAGATTCTTCCATTCAGATTGGCATTGCATTAAAAACTATAATCTCGCAATATGATATTTACAAGTCATATGGTAACGCCATTGATTTTGGGTTTACCTATCACAGTAAAAAAGATTTTGTTATTTGTCTTCAGGCTAAAAATGTTGGTTTTATATGGAAAGGATATTCAAACACCTTAAGCAAAAATGAACCACTGCCGCAAACCGTTCAGCTTGGCTTAAGCTACAAGGTTCCTAAAGCTCCGTTCAGGTTAACCGGTGTTTATGATCAGCTTTTAAAATGGAACCTGAAGTATATTAGTCCTATTGACACAACCGGAAAAACAAACCCTTTTAATACAACCGCAAAAACTGATTCCACCAAATACCAAAAGTTCAGTAACCATTTCAGTAATGGAGCCGACAATTTTTTCAGACACATTACCCTTGGAACCGAAATACTAATTACCAAAAATTTTAATCTGAGAATTGCGTACAATTACCGACGCCAGAAAGAAATGATTCTACCCGAAAGAAGAGGCGCCAACGGACTGAGCCTTGGTTTTGGTTTTAAAGTAAAACACTTTGGCTTTGCCTATGCCTTCACAAAAATGGCTTTTCCGGGTAACTCAAGTCTTTTTAGTTTTACCTGGTCAATTTAATTACCGATTGACTTCTCTTTTATTCCCCTTCCGCACTCCTTCGGGTTATTACTGAATTAATGCCTTTTGGTTTAATTTCCTGTAATAAATTTTCCTATTTTTAGAGCTTTAATATCATTGAATATTTTAATTATGGACTTAGAATTTAACAAGAACGACGATAAAATGCGAATGCTGATCAGCCAGATGGAGCAGCGTTTACAAAAAATATATTTAGGCGGAGGCAAATCGCGCATTGAAAAATTACACGAGCAGGGTAAAATGAGCGCCCGCGAACGCATTGATTTTTTACTTGATAAAAACACGCCGCGTATTGAAGTAGGTGCTTTTGCAGGTTATGAAATGTATGCCGAACACGGTGGCTGTCCGGCCGGCGGCGTTGTAATTGTTATCGGATATGTAAGCGGCAAACAATGTATTGTTGTAGCCAATGATGCTACAGTTAAAGCGGGCGCATGGTTTCCCATTACAGGAAAGAAAAATTTACGCGCTCAGGAAATAGCGATGGAGAACCGCTTACCAATAATTTATCTGGTTGACAGCGCCGGAGTTTATTTACCATTGCAAGACGAAATTTTTCCCGACAAAGAACATTTCGGAAGAATTTTCAGGAACAACGCGGTAATGAGCAGTGAAGGCATTTTACAGATTGCGGCGGTAATGGGCAGCTGTGTTGCGGGCGGGGCCTATCTTCCCATTATGAGCGATGAAGCCATGATTGTAGATAAAACAGGATCTATTTTTCTTGCAGGAAGTTACCTGGTAAAAGCGGCGATAGGAGAAAACATTGACAATGAAACTTTAGGAGGAGCTACCACGCATTGCGAAGTGAGCGGTGTAACGGATTATAAATGTAAGGATGATGCCGATTGTTTAACACGCATTCGCAACATTATGGGCAAGGTGGGAGATTATGATAAGGCAGGCTTTAACAGAGAAACACCGGCACTTCCAAAAAAAGATCCGAAGGATATTTACGGCATCATACCTGAAGTGCGCGACAAGCAATACGAGATGCGGGAAATAATAGCGCGGCTTGTGGATAATAGCGAGATAGATGAATACAAAGAATTATACGGACAATCGATCATTTGTGCTTACGCGCGCATTGACGGCTGGGCTGTTGGTATTGTTGCCAATCAACGCAAAGTAGTTAAAAGTAAAAAAGGAGAAATGCAGTTTGGCGGTGTTATTTACAGCGACAGTGCCGATAAAGCCGCACGCTTTATTATGAATTGTAATCAAAAGAAAATTCCATTGGTGTTTTTACAGGATGCTACAGGCTTTATGGTTGGCTCTCGCAGCGAACAGGGAGGTATTATTAAAGATGGTGCCAAACTTGTAAATGCCATGGCCAACAGCGTGGTTCCAAAATTTACCATTATTATTGGTAACAGTTACGGAGCAGCCAATTACGCCATGTGCGGCAAAGCTTACGACCCGCGTTTAATTGTTGGATGGCCAACCGCGCAGGTGGCCGTTATGGGAGGAGCCCAGGCAGCAAAGGTATTGGTTCAGATTGAAGTGGCCAGTTTAAAAGCGAAAGGCGAAGTTATTACGCCGGAAAAAGAAGCAGAATTATATAACAAAATCAAGGACCGTTATGATACACAAACAACGCCTTACTATGCGGCATCGCGTTTGTGGCTTGACGCAATTATAGATCCGCAGGATACCCGTAAAGTTTTAAGCATGGGAATTGAAATGGCAAACCATTCTCCCATCACTAAAAAATATAATGTAGGCGTGCTGCAAACATAAGGATGATCTAACAGTAATTTAATTAGCTAAACTTTTGAATTTGAGGTTAAACTCTAATCCGGAATTGTTATTAAACGAGTAAACACCGTTAAGCTGTTCCGAGAGGTCTTTTATGAGTTCCATGCCTAAACTGTTAGCTGTTTTATCTGATGGAAAAAAGCCGGGACCATTGTCTTTTACTTTAAGCTGAATATTACGTTCATCATTTTTTAAAGAAATGTGAATTTGCAGGTGACCGTTTTCAGGTTGCGCATACTTAAAAGAATTGGTAATGAGTTCATTCAAAATTAAGCCGCTTGGAATGGCTGTGGCCACCTCCAGATGCACCTCATCCACATCCAAATGAATTTTAAATTCTTTTTCCTTACCAAAAGATTTTCCCATTTCAGTTATCAGTTGTTCGATATAAGTTTTAAAATTCAACTCTCCGGTGTTACCTTTTGAAAAAATATTTTGATGCACCAGGGCCATTGAAAATACCCGGTTCCGGCAATCTTCCAATGCAACCTTTACTTCCTCCGAATCTGACATGTTCTTTTTTAAGTTTAACAGACTGGTAACAATATTCATGTTATTTTTAACCCGGTGAAACACCTCAGCAAGTAAAATTTCTTTTTCTACAAGCATTTTTTTTATCACCTCTTCCTGTTTTACATTTTCAGATACAATGGTTGCGGTAAAAGAGAGGGTTAGTATAATACAAAATACCATGTTAAATACACGCATGTTTATTAGCTGTTCATAAGGAATAACAGGCACTATATAATTAAGCTTATATCCAAATCCGATAAGAGTGATTGACAAAAAACAAAAAAAAGATAAGGTGATGAAGTGCTTAAGAGTTTCTTTTCTTCCCAGAAGCATTATCATGCTTATGATGACGGGAAAATAAAATAATCCGATATAAGACTCCACCCCGCCTTTTACAATCATGGGGACAAAAAAACCAAAAAAGCCATAGATAAAAAAAAGATAAACCGCCCAAATATAATTTTTATAATAATTAAGGGCTATAACAGCTATAAGAACTATAACACCTGCCGTACAAATTAACACATATTCATTATACTTAAACAGTGTAAAGAAAAGAATACCGCAAACTATATTAACAATACCAATGATGGAAATCGAATTTATTTTACGCGTAAGGTGCCTTTCCCACAGTTGGTAAGTAGGTTTTACGCCCAAATTCATAAAAGCCTCATAACGGTCTTTGATCAGCATACTTAATTATTAATTCCTGAGAGATGAATAAAAGTATCAAAAAAATCTGGATTGTTAGAGTGAATTTATAATTCTTAAATTTTTATACTGTAACTTTTTCATGTTGAACTAAAAAACATACAGTGAATAAAAAAACCGGCGATTTAAATGAGCGTTGCTATTCTACCGGAAGTAAAATGTGAAAAGCGCTTCCTTTATTGAGTTCGCTTGTAACATGAATGGAACCGTGATGGTTGTCTATAATTTTTTTACAAAGAGCCAGACCAATACCAGTTCCTGCGTATGAATCTTTAGAGTTCAATCGTTTAAAAATAGTGAACACCTGTTTGGCATATTTCTGATCAAAACCAATACCGTTATCCTTAAATATAATTTCAACATGGTTTCCCGAAGCGGATATTCCTTCCATTTTCTCAAGCTTTTCGGCAGGCACTTCCTTGCAGGTTATATTAATTACGGGTGCAGTGGTGCTGAATTTTAATGAATTACTGATAAGATTATAAAACAATTGGTAGAGCTGTTGTGGGAGCGCATTAATAACCGTTAATCCTGAATCATTAATTATGGCGCCTTTTTCTTCAATCATTAATTCCATATCGAGCTTTACATTTTTCAATACATCAGCAAGATTGGTTCTTTCAAAATTATCTCCGCCTTTTGATAGCCGCGAATAATTAAGCACATCTTTAATCAGAGATAACATGCGGCTTGAAGCAATGTCAATTTTACCTAAATAGAGTTTGGTTTTTTCTTTGCTATCCAAATTTGTTTCAAGAAGATCTGTAAAATTTCTGATCTTGCGTAAAGGTTCCTGCAAATCGTGACTGGCAATATACGCGAACTGTTCAAGGTCGTGATTTGATTTATTCAATTCTTTAATCTTGTCTTCCAGCTTAACCTGATAACTTAGCAATTGCTTTTGCGCACTTTTAAGTTCTTTATTATTCTTTAAAGTTTCTTCAGCCTGCTTTTGCGCGTGTATATCAACAAAAAAACCCGTCCAGCTTACAACCTGTTTGTTTTCATTTTTAACAGGAATTGCAGAAATAAGATGCCACAATAATTCATCGCGTTGCTTAGACTTAAGCTTGGCCTGTGTGCTGAAGCTTGAGCCGGCGTTTAAAGATTTATTCCATTCATCCCTAAGGCTGCTTTTATCGTTGGCTTGAATTAAAGCGGGCCATGTTATTTTACCCGGGTTTATCTCGGTAAGTTTAAAAAAATCTTTTAACCATTTATTCGCGTAGGTAATGTGCCCAACAGCATCTGTTGTAAACATCATCAGTGGAAGTGTTTCGGTTAAAAGCCTGTATTGATTTTCGCTTTCACGTAATTTTTCAGAAACTTCAAGCAACTGAATATTCTTTTTACGCAATTCATCATAAGGCGATAGCGGAAGTTCTTTCTTAAAATAGCTTATGAAAGAATCGAGTTTGGCTTCGTTTATTAAGCCGCCGAAATTGATAGGCTGTGTAAATAAAATTTCTGTAGAGTTGGGATGCTTTATAACCTTCAAATTATTAAACAATCGTTTAGCATACTTTAAAGCTGTGGTATTATCTTTTTCAAAATCTTTGTTTGAAGTAACGGATGCCACTAAATCTTTTCTGTTGTTTTTTAAAATCTCTATACCTAATGTTAAAGTTGGTTTCTCATGATTCCTTGAAACCACACACCTTGAAATTTCTGACACCGCGGTGGCAAATGCGGTTTGGGTAATAACTGACAATCCGCAAAGTTCGGCAAGTTTAATACATCTTTTGTGAGACAGAATAAGATCCATTTC
Source organism: Bacteroidota bacterium (assembly GCA_025963735.1). Taxonomy (GTDB): domain Bacteria; phylum Bacteroidota; class Bacteroidia; order B-17B0; family Aurantibacillaceae; genus Aurantibacillus. Next base: position 8,290 of record JAOQAF010000032.1, on the reverse strand, counting down.
ATTTTCAAGATTTATTTTAATAATCTCCATTACGTTATTTTCACAATTAAAATTGAAGAGTCATCTGTTCTCCGGTTATGATCTTTATAAAGTACGGCGGCAATAATCATGGGATCAAATTTTAAAATAGACGGATATTTTGCAAGATCCCAGCTTGTTTTAATACCATCGGAACAACATATAAGAAGTTGATATTTCTCCATCATCATAATCGTATTCTGTAAACGCGTTGGTATATTTAAACCAATAACCCCATTGTTGCTAACGTAATTTTTATATTCAAGTCCGTTCTGTAATCGTGTACTGATGTTTCCAACACCGCAAATTTCCCATTTTTTTGTAACATGGTCTAAAATGGCTACGGTACCCACAAGCCCCCTTGTTTTTTTTACATGCCGGTGCATTTCTCTGATCATTTCGCAGGGATCGGCGGTCATGCTTTCTTTAAACACCGCTATAGCGCCATCAACCGCTTCTTTGGCATTAGGGCCGTGACCAAGACCATCACCTGCAAAAATTAAGGTTTTGGTTTTAAAATAACGGATAGCCATGTTATCACCGGAAACCGTTTCAGTTGCAATAGGGACATTTAGACTGCGAACGACAATATTGGTTTTTGGAGCAGTATAATCTCTTGATTTATTAAACCTGCAATACACGATGGTACCGTTTTCGGGTTGGGTATATATTTGCGAAAAATTACTTAAACGGGTTATTGCTCCAATGCCCTGTCCTAATGTTTTACTTGTAGAAACACCATCTTTCATGGCATGCTTCAGATCTTTGATGCCCGGACCTTTATCAATGCAAATGATCTCAAAAACAGGTTGTTCATCTTCCTCGCTAAGCCGATACAGTAACTCGCCGGCGCCGGCATGTTTAATAAGATTTGAAGTGACTTCAGAAATTACAATATCAATTTCAGCCGTTCTTTTTGGTTTAAAATCCGTTATTATAAGATTATGGATTTCTCTTTTTATGAACGAAACATAACTCCGCTCTTCCACTTTATAGCTTTTGAAAAGTACGTTATCCATTTTTCCATTTTATAATAGTTATGGTCGTACCCTTACCTACTTCAGATTGAATATCGAATTCATTCATTAACCTCTTGGTGCCGGGCAAACCCAGTCCCATACTATTGCCGGTGGTAAAGCCATCCAGCATTGCTTTTTTAACATCCGGTATTCCCGGGCCTTTATCTTCAAAAGTAAGACGTATACCGCTATCACGTGTGCGGCTAAGCACTTCTATCTTAACGGTTCCACCACCGCCATACTTAAGCATGTTGCGAACAAGTTCACTTGCGCCTGTAATTAATTTGGTTTGATTAAGTAAACTCATGCCAATTTTAACCGCGTATTCTTTCACACGGTTTCTAAAAGGCACAACATCATGCTCCTTTATTATGGACATAACATCCTTACTCAGTACTATCGGTGTTGTCGTTATCATCTTCTTCAGGTGTTTCTTCTTCCTGCAGAATTTTAGATCTTAATAATTCCATGCCACGCTCAACATTCAGGGCCGAATGAACGCCTTTTAAGGGCAGGCCCAGTTCAACAAGGGTTATAGCCACAGCGGGCTGCATACCCACCACCACAGTTTCGGCATCCATTATTTTTGACATGGCCGCAATGTTACCCAAAATGCGACCCATAAAGGAATCTATAATTGAAACGGATGACACATCGATGAGAACACCTTTGGCGCTTGTTTTTCTAACCATATTAACAAGGTCTGCCTCCAGGCTTTCTGCCAGCTGATCATACAGATCAACCTGAATGGTTACCAGTAAATACTGGCCCATTTTTAAAATAGGAATTTTTTCCATGCTTAGTTGATTGTGTGTTGTGTCTTAGGTTTTTGTTTTTTGGTCACATCCAGGTTTAGCATGGCAAAAGAGGTTTTAAGCGCGCTTTCAAGAGTTGATTTGGTAATGATATGAGAAAGATCAATACCTAAGTGAACAACGGTTTGAGCAATCTCAGGGCGTATACCGCTGATAATACATTCAGCACCCATTAAGCGTGTGGCGCTAACCGTTTTAATCAAATGTTGAGCTACCAGTGAATCCACAGCGGGAACACCGGAAATATCAAGAATAGCAATACGGCTTTCAGTTTCAACAATAGCCTGTAATAAATTTTCCATAACTACCTGAGTGCGGGCGCTATCAAGTGTACCAATAATTGGTAAGGCCACAATTCCATCCCATACCTGTATTACAGGTGTTGAAATTTCAGTTATCTCATCTGTTTGTCGTAAAATTACTTCTTCGCGACCCTTAATAAAGGTTTCGAATGTTGCAATTGCAAAGCTATCCATGGTTTTATTAATGGTCATGCTTTGCTTGTACAAAGCAGCGGGGTCTTTCATTTCCTCGCTTAACGTTTTAAGTAGGGCTTCTTTTAAACTGTAAATAAAACTGCCTGTTTCACGTGGTGTGTATCCTTGTTTTGCACGTGAGATAGAGATAGAAGAAAGAATTTCGATCACTGTTTCAAAATCTGAAGACTGTGGCTGATCAATATTACTGTCTGATAAATTATCAATTAAAGAAGATAATAATTCTTCTGACTGGATGCGAAGATCGGCATTGCTCATGAGGTCTTCCCGTAAACCATCTTCCTCGAGTTGCAGGGTTAACCATTTTTCGAGTATAGCCGCTTTTTTCTTCTGGAAAATTTTAATTGATTCGTTTTTCATAATGGTTATTTGTTAGTTGGGTCGGAAATTTCCGGGGGTTATGTTTTTTTTTGTTTGGATAAAAAATGTGTGAGTGAACTTGTAAGCTCACTAACTTTTGAAGGTTTGGTTATAAAATCAATGGCGCCCATTTTATTTGTTTCGGCAATATCATGAGCGTCGCTTGAGGTAGAAAATATAACTACCGGTATGCTTTTGGTAATTTCATTACTTTTTAATTCCGCAAGACATTCACGGCCGCTCATTTCAGGCATATTTAAATCAAGAAAAATAAAGTCGGGCTTTATTTTGTTTTCTTTTAAAGTGTTTAAACCTACAATACCATTTTTGGCGGAAGTAAATTCAATTTCTTCACTCATATCTTCAAGAGCCATTTGAAATAAATCACGATCATCTTCATCATCATCTATTAAAAAAAAGACTAAGTTTTTAGTTAAGACCATCATTAATTTTTTTGGGGGTCCGACAAAGATAGGTAATAATTTATTTAACCGCTATAAACCCAATTAAAGGATGTGGTTTTTACTTTAAACTTTAATGTTTTGGTAGAGACAAGTGGGGATATTTTTTGTATATATATGAAATTCAATTAGATTAATTAGATCCCAAGACAAAGTGGGTGGGTTATTTATTATAAAAACTTGCCTGGCACAAATAGTCATTTGAAAAAATGATTGGCAGCTCCTTTGTAATTGACGGAAAAGCACATGTAGACCGGTTTTTGCACTAGTATTGGTAAACTCCATTTAAAGATATGAGGGCCGGCGTTATCTTAGCACAGGCCAGGGTAACTTACAGGTCCCTACCCCTTCACCCATCGCATTTTAATGTGCGGAATATTATCTTCCAGATAAGTTTCACTTTCGGTTACAAAACCAAGATTGGTGTAAAACGTTTCGAGGTATTTTTGTGCTGAGATTATTATAATATTCGTGCTGAATTGTTTACAGCATTCTTCCATCGCTTTTTTCATGAGTTCATTACCCCTTTTGGTTCCTCTTTGATCAGATGCCACCACTACCCTACCAATCGCAGCTTCAATATAAGTCATACCCGGCTTTAATAAACGCGCGTAAGAAATTAACCCGGCATCCGTACGGCCAATCAGGTGCAAAGCATCGTGGTCGTATCCGTCCAGATCCTGATAAGCGCAATCCTGTTCCACAATAAAAACTTCGTTACGCAGTTGCAGGATATCGTAAAGCTCTTTAACGCTCAACTCATGAAACGATTTTAATTTAAATTCCATAATTAATCAAATAAGCCACCCGGCTTGTTATAAATGTTTCTTCCTAAATGTTTATATGCCATTTCAGTCGCTTCACGACCACGAGGAGTACGTATCAGATAACCTTCCTGAACTAAAAAAGGTTCATACACTTCTTCAATGGTGCCTTGTTCTTCTCCAACGGCACTACTGATGTTACCAATACCTACAGGACCTCCCTTAAATTTATCAATGATGCATGAGAGGATACGGATATCCATTTCATCCAAACCATTCTTATCTACATTTAAAGCTTTTAGGGAAAACAAAGCCATTTCAATATCTATGCTACCATTACCTTTTATCTGCGCGAAATCACGCACACGCCTCAACAAAGCATTCGCAATACGCGGGGTGCCCCTGCTTCTGCGGGCAATTTCAAAGGCCGCTTCTTCTTTTATATCCACATTTAAAATAGCAGAGCTGCGTTGTACAATGCCGGTTAACACTTTGCTGTTGTAATAATTAAGGCGACTTGTTATTCCGAAACGCGCCCGCAACGGAGAGGTAAGCAAACCACTCCGGGTCGTAGCTCCAACTAAAGTAAAGGGATTTAATTTTATCTGTACGGTCCGCGCATTAGGGCCGCTGTCGATCATAATATCAATTTTGTAATCTTCCATGGCTGAATAAAGATATTCTTCCACAACAGGGCTCAGCCGATGGATCTCATCAATAAATAACACATCAAAAGGTTCAAGATTTGTTAGTAATCCCGCCAAATCGCCTGGCTTATCTAAAACCGGACCGCTGGTTACTCTTAAATTAACACCAAGATCATTCGTGATAATATGCGCAAGCGTTGTTTTACCAAGACCGGGAGGGCCATGTAATAAAACATGATCAAGCGCTTCGTTGCGTTGTTTAGCTGCGGCTACAAAAATCCGGAGGTTATCCACCACGCTTTCCTGCCCACTGAAATCATCAAATGCTACAGGTCTTAAAGCCCTTTCCACGTCTTTATCTGTGGCGCTAAGATTTTCTTCTGAAGGATCTAAATTAGCATTCATGAAGTAAAGATAACTTATTATTCAGGTGCTGCTTGCTACAAAATATAGTGTTTATCAAACGTATATAAACAACAAACGCGCCGTTAAAGCGCGCTTGTTCATTTTTTATAGGATTAAAATTATTCAACAATCAGTTTAACCACAAATTGTTTTTGGCCGGAAGTTGCTTTTACAAAATAAACACCTGCAGCCTTATTGCCAATAGTTAACTGGTGTTTACCCTGCTCAAATTTTTTATCAACGATAATTTCTGCTAATAAATTATAAACAACAAGTTCAGAAGCTTCGCTTAATTCAACTGTAAAGTCGCCATTGGAAGGATTAGGATAAACTACAAACAAAGATGGAAGATTTACCTTTGTATTAATTCCTGTACAGGCCGAAACTGATTGTGTAAAGGATGAAATGTTCTGACAACCATTTGCTCCGGTTCCGTTTACAGAATAAGAAGTGTTAGTTGTTGGTGTAACTACAATTGCAGAGCTGTTAGAAGAGTTGCTCCAGGTGTAGCTGTTTGCGCCTGTAGCTGTTAAGGTAGCCGACTGACCTGAACAAAGTAAAGGCGAGCTGCTGCTAACACTAACATTTGGCAATGAATTAACAGTAATGGCCGAAGTTGTTGATCCGTTACATCCATTGCCATTTGTACCTGTAACAGTGTAAGTGGCATTTGCAGTAGGGCTTGGGGCTATTGAAACGCCTGTTGCTCCGGTGTTCCATGTATAGGTTGTGGCACCACTGGCAATTAAAGAAACCGGCTGACCACTACAAACAGTAGTTGTAGAAGAAGTGATACTTAAAACGGGCAGTGGATTTACCGTAATGGCAATGTTGTTGGTACCGGTACATCCTGCACCACCGCTTCCTAATACAGAATATGTAGCGTTAGAAGTTGGATTTACGGACAAGGTGTTGGTTGTTACTCCACCGCTCCAGGTATAAGAACTGGCTCCATTGGCGGTTAAAATAATTGAGCTGCCGGTACAAACAGAATTGCTTCCGCTTATAGTTACGTTTAACGACGGTGTTACAGAAACGTTTACAACTGCAGGCACAGAAGCACAACCAAGCGCTGATGTTCCGTTTACTGTATACGAAGAAGTAGCAGTAGGTGAAACTACTGCCGAACCACTTGAATAGGTATAGGTTGAAGCTCCAGAAGGAGTTATGGTGAAAGAGTTACCCGGACAAATGGCTCCGTTTGGCGCAGTGATATTAGCCGTAGGGTTAACACTAACTGTTTGAGATGCATTATTACTGCAACCGTTAGTATTTGTTCCAACAACTGAATAAGTGGCATTAGCTGTAACTGTTACCGCAATAGAAGAAGCGCTTGAAGAATTGCTCCACACATATGAGTTAGCACCGGAAGCAGTTAAACCAACAGTAGAACCGTTACAAACAGGTGTAGTTCCACCGGCAATGTTAACTGTCGGCAAGCTGTTAACCGTTATAGTGCGAACAGCTGTGTTCTTGCATCCGTTACCGTTAGTGCCCGTTACTGTATAAGAAGTATTTACAGTTGGTGTAACTACAATAGTAGAAGTGGTTGCTGTTGTATTCCAGCTGTAGGTAGTAGCTCCTGCCGCAGAAATCATGATACTTTGACCCGTACAAATAGAAGCCGTAGGTGAAGTTGCAGTAACCACAGGCAAAGCATTTACCTGGATGGTTTGAGAAACCGGACTACTCGGACCGAACGCATTGGATGAAACAAGGGTTACCGTATAAATTCCACCGCTCGCATAACTTACTGTTGGATTACTAACTGTAGATGTTGGTGCGCTTGACCCCGGCATTGACCAGCTCCAGCTGGTAGGGCTGTTAGTGGACTGATCGGTAAAGGAAACGTTTTGATTGGCACAGGGTGCTGCAGCCGATATTGAAAAAGAAGCTGTTGGACCTGAACTCAAAGCCTGTCCCGTAATGTTTATATTATCAAGGTACAAAGCCTGACCATAATGGCCACGGTTTTGAAATGAAACCATTACATTGCTTTGGCCAACATAAGAATTTAAATACACAGTATCAGTACGCCATTGAGCTGCTGAAGGAACAAACACCGCAGTACTGAAGTCCGGCGCCGTTGCAAGACCCGTTCCGCCCTTTAAATAAACCTGCGTATAAGTTAAACCGCAATCTGTTGAAACTCTAACCGCGAGTGAATCGGAATACGTTGGATCGTATCGTGAGTAGGCTACATCAAAATATAACTTAGCTGAAGAAATGCCCGTGAAATTTAATTTCGGTGCTCTCATTTCGTCACGGATATTTGAAGAAGGCAAATTGTAATTGTCATACATTAATGAAGCGGTGCTTGCTTTCCCAACCGTGCTGCTTTTTGTCCATTTATAGTTATCGTTTCCGGCATCGTAATTTTGCCAGTTAGCCGGAACAAATGTCCCTTGGAAGCCTTCAACTAATGGTAGGGCATTCGGACCAGAAACCGTAATGTATAACGTCCTGGTCATAACGCTTGATCCGTTTCCGTTTGTCGCAGTAAATGATACACTGTATGTGCCAGGGGTATTATAAACTATTGAGGGGTTTTGAACTGTAGAAGTTGCAGGACTTCCACCCTGGAAGATCCAGCTCCATGAAGTTGGACCAAAGGTGGACTGATCGGTATAATTAACTGTCATTGCCGGGCAAATGAATGTTTTGTCGGAAGTAAAGTTTGCAATTGGAGCTTGTGTTCCATTATTATAAAGATCCGCTTCCCACACTCCGCGGCCAAAAGTAGCGGCGCGTAATTTTCCCAAAGGATAAAATATGGCAAGATCCATAACCCTTACGTTAGGTAAACCTGCATTATACAATATCCAGTTTGCCATGGTAGCATCCCTGTAGTAAACTCCTACATCGCTTCCAACATATAAACCATTGTTGGTGCCGTTCCAATAAGTAATGCAATTGGTTGGAAGGTTTGGCAGACCGGTTGAGTAATTGGTCCAGGTAGTACCTCCATCGGTAGACTGATATACCTTGGTTCCGGCAGCATAGCCTGAATACGTAACCCATACACTGTTAGGGTCTGTATCTTTAATAGTTACCCAAGTAAGTTGCGCAGTAGTAGGAAGACCGGCAATGGTAGTCCAGCTTGTTCCACCATTAATTGTTTTATATAACGTGTTTCCTTTAATAACATATATTACCTGGTTGTTGGATGGAGCAATTGCAAATTCAACAATGCTGGACGTACCCGGGATCGTACCGATCTGCGCCCAGTTAGTTCCCTGGTTGGTTGATTTAAACATTTGCTGCCGACCGCCATAAATTGTATTGGCATTCGCCGGAATCGGAT
>JAOQAF010000245.1 GCA_025963735.1 Bacteroidota bacterium | reverse complement strand
GTTGCTGGGTTTTGAAAGCTTGAAGAAGCCATTTTAATTAATATTTAGCCTGTTCGTTTGATCTCTTTGCGAGCCTTGCGCCTCTGCGAGAAATTAATTTAATTTATATTTTTTAATTGCCCATGCCGAAATAAAAACACTGATTTCATATAACAAATACATAGGAATAGCCACCACCATCTGCGAAGTAACATCAGGACTTGGCGTTATAACCGCTGCCGCGATCAGAATAACTATTACAGCGTGTTTTCGGTATTTACGCATAAACTGAGGGGTTATAAGCGTTAGGCGTGTTAAAAAATAAACCAATATGGGCATTTCGAAAATAATACCAGCCACAAGAGTCATTGTTGAAATCAAGGAAATGTAATCATCGAAAGTGTTGTTGGTTTGAACAATGCCACTGGATGAAACCTGGTAATTAATCAGAAAATTATAACTCATTGGAAAAAGCAAAAAGTACCCGAAAAATATTCCGATTAAAAATAATATGGTGGCCACAACAATGAATATTTTTACGGGCCCTAATTCTTTATCTTTTAAAGCCGGACGAACAAACTTCCATAACTCCCATAAAATAAAAGGAAAGGCAAGTATGATTCCAACAAGCAATGCAATCCACATGTGATTAAAAAATTGTTCGGAAGCGCCAAGCGTTTGAAGGTGCGCGGGTTTTACTGTCATGCACATCACGTCTCCGGCGCCAATCTTATAACCTAGCGCGCAAAGGGCGCGGTAAGAAATAAAATCCTGTCTTAAAGGACCGAAAATAACTGTGTCAAACAAGAAATCATTCATGCAAAAAGCAGTAATTCCTAAAATAAGAACTGCTACCGCGCTTCGGACAAGATGCCATCGTAATGCTTCGAGATGCTGAAGAAATGACATTTCTGCCGTTGTACCGGAAGGGTTTGTATTTGAAGCGAAAAATGCCATGGATATGCGGCAAATGTACTTTAAAATCGGTGTTTAACAAAAAGCAATGTTATCCAAATAGAATGAACCATTCTAGCTCTTTTTTACAAGAGACTTAGAAAAAAAATTTACTGTTTGTTTGAAGGCGGACTTTGCTTCGAAAAAGCAGTAAGGGCTTTTACAAGTACGTCCAAATCTTTTGTTGAAGTATATACATTGGGTGTTATACGCACCCCATTTACTTTTTCGTGTATGATGGATACAACATGTACCTTGGCTTTTTCGTATAAATAAGCATCCAGTTCATGTGCTTTCCATCCTTCAAAACCAATACATGTTAAAGCGCAGGAATATTGTGGTTTAAGGGAGGTAAATAATTGTGCTCTTGGTAAATTTTTAGTTTTTTCTATCCAGTAATTTTTTAAATACCGTAAACGCTCTTCTTTTCTTTTTGCACCAATAACATTATGAAAATCTACCGCGGCGCCAATTGCCATTTCGCTGGCGAAAGAGCGTGTGCCAAGACTTTCGAATTTTTTCATGTCGCTTCCGTCGGGTTCGACTGCAGAAAGCAAAGCCCAGATATTTTTAATTTTATCTTTCTTTATATACATTAAGCCACTTCCGAAAGGCGCGCCCAGCCATTTGTGTAAGGAGGTTGCAAAATAATCTGCTCCCGTATCTTCAATCTTATAATCAAGATGAGCAAACGAATGCGCTGCATCCACAATAACTTCGCAGCCTTTGCTGTGCGCCATGTCTGCAATTGCTTTTACAGGAACAATATTGCCGGTCCAATGGATAAGATGTGTGATGTGAACGATTTTAGTTTTTGGTGTGATGGCCTTTCTGTACAATTCAATAATGGCGGCATCATCTTCGATAGGCTGGGGGAGAGTTACCCAATTCAGTTTAATGCCTTCACGTTTCTCTCTTTGTTTCCAGGCGTTGGTCATGTTTGGATAATCGAAGGTGCTTAAAACAACTTCATCACCCGCCTTCAGATTTAAACCAAAAATAACAGTGTTTAAACCTTCGGTAGCGTTGCGGTTTATAGCCAGCTCTTCAGTACTAACGCCCGCGAGTTCGGCCAGTTTTGTACGCAGGCCGTCTCTTCCGGCATCTAAAATACGCCACATGTAATAACTCGGAGCCTCATTGCTATATTGATAATAACGGATGTGGGCGTCCTGTACTATTTTTGGCTGCGGACTTACCCCTCCATTATTTAAATTAATCAGATTGGGAGATACGGTATAACTTTCACGGATCCAACTCCAGAAATCTTCATCGGCTGCGCCTGCTTCCCAGCTCATATTTTCAAGGCGATTTAAGTGCTTATCAAATGTACCTGCAAAGGTTTTATTAATGGAGGAAAGAAAAGCAAGACCCGTTAGGGTTACTGCTCCGCCCTTTTGCATAAAGTTTCTGCGGTCCATGTTTTTTATTTTAAAGATAAAGAAATTTAATCTAATTAAAATTCAGGAGCCTGAAATACCTACTGTTTTCAAATGCGACCAGAATTCAGGATAAGATTTTTTTACTACCTCCGGCTCAATAATATCAATATTATCATACCATAAAGCAAGGGGCGCAAAACTCATGGCTATTCGATGATCGTTATAAGTTTGTACCTGTATTTGTTCTTTGGGGTCTTTCTGTGGTGTGTTTTTTAGCTCAAGCGAATCAGAAGTAATATTTACCAGGGCATCAAATTTTTCAAGCTCTGTTTTCATCGCGCTAAGCCGGTCGGTTTCTTTATGTTTTAGGGTTGAGAGTCCGGTAAGTTTGCAATCAATTTTCAAACCCAGGCAGGTAACAGCAACTGTTTGGGCAATATCCGGACAATTTTTAAAATCATATTCGAAAAAGGAAGTGTTGCCCATTTTTTTTGAAAGAACTAAATTACCATTTACAAATTCAGAGCTCACGCCAAAATTTTTATAAATATCAGTAAGGGCGGAGTCTCCCTGTAATGAAGGCAGGTGAAGCCCGGGTAAAGTTATCTCAGCCAGATTAGTAAGTGCCACTATGCTGTACCAATAAGAAGCTGAAGACCAGTCTGGTTCTACATATACGTTAAAGCCCGGAAACGGGGCCGCTGTCGGCTTTACCGAAATTTGCCGGGAAGTATGATCCACTTTAAATCCTGCCTGTTCAAGCAGATGAATGGTCATTAGTATATAAGACCAGGATACACTATTACCGGTAAGAGTGATTTCAAATCCGTTACTGAAACCAGGGGCTATGAGTAATAAGGCTGAAATGAACTGACTGCTCACTCCGGCGTTGATTTCGGTTTTGTTTTCTTTTAATTCTTTTCCAATAATTTTTAAAGGCGGGTACCCTTCATTTTCGAGATAATAAATTTCCGCTCCAAGTAATTTAAGAGCATTTACCAATTCTTTTATTGGCCGTTCTTTCATGCGTTGCGAACCGGTGAGGATCCATTCGCCTTGTTGTGTTGAAAGAAAAGCGGTAAGAAACCGCATATCGGTTCCGGCATGGCCTATGTCAATGGTTTTATTGGTCCCTTCGTGAAATTGCCGAATAGCTTTTATTAAATCCTGTGTGTCTTCGGCGGTTGACAGATTGTTTAACGTATTATTTAATTTTAATACTTCTTTTAAGATTAGCCAGCGGTTACTAATACTTTTAGACCCCGGCAGTTGCACAGTTGCGCGGATAGACTGATGTGTGGCTTTAAGAAACATGCGCAATTTTTTTATTATAATACTGAATAGCTTTTTCAACCATCATTGAACTTACCTTTACTTCAGGATCGCATTTACCAATGGAATTTAATAAAGCAAACATATAAGCTTTATTTAAGTGTTTTTTATCCTGGTTAAAGTAATTAAAGAACACCGGCATGTCATGCTGAAGTAGGGGATGAAAATTAAAATTAAGAGCAAGGCACGAACAGATGCTGTCGAATTCTTTTTTGGAAATCCTTTTCAATAACAGACAGAGATAACTTTCAATTACCATCCCTATGGCTATTGCTTCTCCGTGCAGAAGGGGCAAAGGCTTTTCCATATACAAACTTTCAATGGCATGTCCGACGGTGTGACCGAAATTAAGAATTTTCCGCAGTCCTTTTTCGGCAGGATCTTTTTTAACCACGCGGTTTTTAATGATAATGGATTGTGAAATGACAGAGAGGTTATTGAACCCCGGAGTTATTTTTAGCGAAGAAAGTGTATTAAAGAATTTTTTATCCTGAACAAGTGCGGCTTTAATTATTTCTGCAAAGCCGTTTATAAGATGCCGCTGAGGTAATGTTTTTAAAAATACAGGATCGATAAAAACTCCTTTGGGTTGAGTAATAGTACCAATATGATTTTTAATGCCGGAAAAGTTTAATCCTGTTTTGCCTCCTACACTGGCATCGGCAATGGCAAGTAAGCTTGTGGGAACATTAATAAAGTCAATTCCCCGTTTATAAATGGAAGCAGCAAAACCTCCGATATCGGAAATAACACCTCCGCCTAAATTAATGATCAAACTTTTTTTATCGGCTCCAAAATCAGTAAGTGTTTGCAGAATACTGGTTAATACCTGCAAGTCTTTACTTTCTTCGCCCGGTTCGAGTTCAATAATTTCTGCTTCTTTTAATTGTGGACAGGCTAGAATAAAAGGAGTTAAGCAATGTTTTAAGGTGTTACTGTCGCAGATAATAAAATGTGAGGTGTATTTATTGGACTTTAAAAAAGCGATAAGATCTTTCTTTGAAGAGGTTTCAAGATAAAGAGAGTTATTTTTAATTAAAGAAGGCATTGTTTATCCGTCTCACAGGCTTTAATATTGTATGTGGGTAAAGTTAGCTGGAATATCCATATAGCAAAAACATTTTTACCTGCTTGCTGCTTGTAAACTTAATGAGTTAAATTTATAATAAAATTATTTCTACTTATCTCATGAAAAAACCAATCCGCTATTTATTTCTTACTGCCATAATTATTTTCATGCAATCAAACCAGCCACAAACTCTTAACGAATTAAAGTATCTGCCTTTGGGCGACTCTTACACAATTTGCACGGGAGCCACTGAAAAAGAATCGTGGCCGGTTATTTTAACTGCGCATTTAAACAAAGAGAACATCAAAATTTTATTAGTGGATAACCCGGCGCGCAACGGATATAGCACACAGGACCTTATTGATAATGAATTACCGCTCGTTAAAAAATTGAAACCTGATTTTATTACCTTATTAATTGGAGTTAATGACTGGGTTAGAAATGTTCCATCTTCAACTTTTAAAAAGAATCTTATTTTTATTCTGGATGAGGTTGAACAGCAATTACAGGAGAAAAAAAATATTGTTTTAATAACTATACCAGATTTTGGAGTAACACCTTCGGGTAAGCATTATGGGGGAGGCAGAAATATCAGTGAGGGAATTAGTGAATTTAACGAGATCATAAAAGAAGAGTCGAAGAAACGGCAGCTTAAATTGGTGGACATTTACAGTGTTTCAAAGAACATGAAGGATGACGTTACATTGGTGGCTAAAGATGGTTTGCACCCTTCGGTAAAAGAGTATGCTATTTGGGAAACACTTATTTTTAAAGAAGTAAAAAAAGTACTGGACAGAAAAAAGGGCGGTTAATACCGCCCTCAATAAAATATTGTAACGACCGTTAATTACCTAAGTCTTCAAAACTCACATCAGAGCTTGCTGAGGGCGAAATAGCGGAGTCAATCTCAGAGCTGGCTTCAATAGGAGGAGCGTTTTCGCGGATATGTTCAACTGCCTCAGTTAAACCTTCTGAAAATTTTTCAAAATCTTCTTTATAAAGAAATATCTTGTGTTTTTCGTAAAAGAATTTCCCATCCGGCCCAAACCGCTTTTTACTTTCGGTGATGGTTAAATAGTAATCGTTGCCTTTGGTGCTTTTAACATCAAAGAAGTAAGTACGTTTACCGGCTCTTACAGATTTAGAGAACAAGTCGCCTCTATCATTTTTTTCTATCTCTTCTGACATAATCTTTAATTTGAATCAAACAAATATTGGAAAAAACTTTATAGGATTGATCATCTGTTAATAATTTAGGCTTAATTGTTAATAGCCTTACCAAATAAAAAAGCCGCTGACAGTGGATCAACGGCTTTTAAATCTAATTTGTTTTATTTAAGCGTTGGTTTCTTTCTTAATTTCTTTTATGTTTTTTGCGCT
>JAOQAF010000232.1 GCA_025963735.1 Bacteroidota bacterium | reverse complement strand
CTCTTCCGATCTCAACAAAAAACAAAATGATGCAGGCAAAACAAACCACTATTTTTTTATGCCATTCTGTTTTATAGGAAAGTATGTCTATTTCTTCGCGTTTAATGTTTGAGCCGGCCATTTCTACTACTCCCGCATTATTTCGGGCAATACTTAAAGCGTTTTCAACGCTGCGCGCGTAATCATCGGCTTTAAGGCTATCATAGAAAAGCTGAATGTGCTGAAGCGGCCACTTATTCTTTTTTAAATTTATAGCCACGGAAGTTCTTCCAAAAAAATAAGTAACCGACTGACTCTTTAACTCCTTTATTCTTCTCGACAATTTATGCTCAAGAGAATCTGATACTGAATCAATCTGCCAGATGTTCAGCATTTCTCCGCCGTGACTAAATTGTTCTTCACCGGTTCGTTTCAATTTAAAATCTTCCAAGGGAATGTTAACCTGTAATTGTTTAAAATTGAGTTGTGATAATGATCTTTTTCTTGGGAATTTATTATCAATTATTTCTTCATAACGGTTCCCGTCTTTTAAAGTTAAAATAAGCGCGCCCGTATCTGCCGTATTCGACATTTTGCCTGAATGGGCGTACATTTGAATGGTGTTGCCCTGATGAAGACTATGATCGTAAATAAAAATTTCTTTCAGCGTGTCTTTATTCGCCGATTTTTTTCCAACCCGCAAAGCATAATTTTCGATCTTGTTATAAAAGATTCCTTCCTTGATGGCCACAGTAGGCTTGGTTTGCCTGATATCCCACAATAAAGATTCAGATTTTAATTTCATGACCGGTAAAACAAAATTATTAAAAAGAAAAACGCTTCCTGCCAGTATTAATATAAAAACCAACGCGGGTTTAATTATGCTGAATAAAGAAAGTCCCGAAGACTTCATGGCGGCCAGTTCATAATTCTCGGCCATATTTCCAAAACCCATAATAGAACCGAGAAGCACCGCAAGCGGGATACATTGTGGTATAATAGCTATCCAGGCATAGGTGAATAATTGCACGAGGTCAAGCGTTCGTAAACCTTTGCCTAAAAAATCATCTAAATAAGTAATAACCACCTGAACAAGGAAAAACAAAAATACACTCACAAACAGGGTAACTACAAATGGTGGTATGATGGCTTTTAAAGTGAGTTTATGTAGTTTTTTCAGAAACACCATTTTGCTTTAAAAATACGTTTATTTACCTAATTTTAGAGTTATAAATTCACTAAACTTTGTTATTTTTGTTCGCTTATGATTAATGGTAAAAAAATAATTGCGGTTCTCCCTGCGTACAACGCTGCTTTAACATTAAAAAAAACCTACGATGAAATTCCTTTTGATATTGTAGATGATGTGGTGCTTGTTGATGATTGCAGTAAAGACAATACTGCTGAAGTTGCCCGTGCTATCGGAATAAAACATGTTATTCGTCACGAAAAAAACAAAGGATACGGCGGAAACCAGAAAACCTGTTACGATACGGCCATGGCACTTGGGGCCGACATTGTGATCATGCTTCACCCCGATTACCAGTATACCCCAAAGCTCATTCACAGTTTAAGTTACTTAATTGCAAATGATCTTTATCCGGTTGCTTTTGGATCAAGAATTTTAGGAAAAGGGGCGCTTAAAGGTGGAATGCCCATGTATAAATACATTTTTAACCGTTTGTTAACTTTTACACAAAACGTACTGGTTAATCAAAAACTTTCCGAATATCATACAGGTTACCGTGCCTTTTCAAAAGAAGTAATTCAAAAAATCAATTACCACGCCAATTCCGATGATTTTGTATTCGATAATCAAATGATCTCACAAATATTTTACGCTGGTTTTGATATAGCTGAAGTAACTTGTCCCACTAAATATTTTCCGGAAGCCAGTTCCATTAACTTTAGCCGCAGCATGAAATACGGGCTTGGAGTGCTTGGTGTTTCCTTTAATCATTTTTTTAATAAGATTGGCCTGGCCAAATCTGAAATTTACAAAACAAAATAATTTACAACATGGCCATTTACCGTTTCAAAGTTTGTCTTGAGGATAATGAAGATATTTACAGGGACATTGATATTAAATCCGTTCAAACCTTCGAACAGTTTCATACCTGCATACAGGAAGCTTTTAAATTTGACAACAAACACTCCGCGTCGTTTTTTGTAAGCGATGATTACTGGCGCAAAAACCAGGAAATCACTTTAAAAAAGGAGGACCTGCCTTTGGATCCGGAAGAAATACGTAAAAACGTAGATCCTAAAAAGTTAATGTCGGATACAAAAATTGCAAAGTTTATTGAGCAACCGCACCAGCGTTTTATTTATGTATTTGATACGGCAGCTCAATGGAGTTTTTTAATTGAGATGCTCAAAATTACAGATGAGAATCCAAAATTAAATTACCCTGTAATCAGCCGTTCGGTTGGTAATGCGCCAAAACAATATAAGCAGGTTCCGGTTATTAAAGAAGAATTAAGTCCCGACATGGCCATGGCCGCTTTACTTGGAGATCTTGACACCAGTGACGATGAAGTTTATAAAACCATTGAGAAAGATATCGAAGGTGTTGAAGATGAAGATCTGGAAGCGCTGGAAGGCAGCGAAGGAGAAGAACCTGAAGGAGATGAGGATGATTTTAATGAAACCGACGGCGATGAAGGTGGCATTGTTGAAGATGATCATCACGAAGACTAAACTATTTTTCGTTCAGTTTTGAATAATCAATAGCGTTTACTCTAAGAGTAACCGTTTTATTGATTCTGATGTGCCTTGTTAAAAGCACGCGCATTAAAATGCTGGTTCCCACCAAAGCACCGGAAATGTATACTGCCCTGTCATCAATTAAAGGTGAAGAATCATTAATAGCATTGTTGGTTGTATTTAATGCAATAAAACCGATGCCTGCAATAAAAAAAAGTTCCTGAAAAGTTTTTCCTAAATGTCCCCCCGTATGAATACGGATGGCTTTTATCTGATTAAGTCTGATGACTGAATCATTTTCAAATACAATAACACTGTCCTGAAGATTTGCTATTTTGTTTGAATGGTAAAACAAATGTCCCTTTAATTTGTATTCCAATTCATCATCAACGTAAATTTCATATTTTTTCACATTCCCCAAAGCACTTCTGATTATCTGTAAAGATTTTTGCGCCCTTACTTCGTATTGAAGTCCGATAAATAAAAGGAAGAAAAATATAAAAATAGTTTTCAAAGTTGTTTAAATAAAGAATGGATGAATGAAGATTTTACA
>JAOQAF010000220.1 GCA_025963735.1 Bacteroidota bacterium | reverse complement strand
CCATCCAGCTTAGGCATGTTAATATCAGAAAGTATCAGAAATGGAGTAACATCGGCCCTGTTTAAGTATTCCAGGGCGAGCTCACCATCTGAAAAAAACTTAACTTCGTTTTCATAGGCCAGTTTTTTAAATACCTCGCCTAATAAAAACTGATCATCTGCATCATCTTCAATTATTATAACCGGACCGTTTCTGTTCATATTTTTTTTCTTAAACAAATATACACTTTAAATATTTCAGGTATCCATTAAACTCACATTCCCAATCGTTTTTCTTTTAATTTAACTCCGGTACATTTCTTATCAATTTCTTTTTAAAAACATATTATTTATTTTTTATATGTCACCGGTTTACTAAATTTGAGATGTGGCCTGAAAAATATTTATTTAGAAATATAATGGCGAAAAAATATTTAAATAAAATTCACTGCTCTGCTCCCCTTTCTGAGGTCTGCGCTGCAATGTTTTTCCCGTTGTGGGCAATACTCATCCGGCTTCTCCTTATTTTAAATTGCTACTCCCCTGACCTTTACACTACTAAGAAACAAGCATTCTGCCTGGCATCTTTTTTGCATACATTTAAGTGCAATTCCGCTATTCAGTCTATTCCCTTTCTTTTAAGGCCGGCCAGAGTATTATTTAGTGCTCATCTATAAAAAAAACCTATGCAAAAAAAGAACCTTAAAGCCGTTTCAAAATTTAAACCGTTACGAAAAACCCCTACAGGAATTGATGGTCTTGATGAAATAACAGATGGCGGATTGCCTACAGGCAGGCCAACGTTGGTTTGTGGTAGTGCCGGCTGCGGTAAAACCTTAATGGCTATTCAGTTTTTAATTAAGGGAATCACCGATTATAATGAGCCCGGAATTTTTATGACCTTTGAGGAAACCCTTGAAGATCTTAATGAGAACGTGGCCTCACTTGGTTATGATTTAAAAAAACTTATTGAAAGTAAAAAGCTTAGAATAGATCATGTTAAAGTTGACCGCACAGAAATTGCGGAGTCCGGCGAATATGATCTCGGCGCTTTATTCATAAGGTTAGAGTACGCCATTAAAGCCATTGGAGCCAAACGCGTTGTATTAGATACCATTGAAACATTATTCGGGGGACTTGAAAATTCAGGTGTATTACGTTCCGAAATCCGACGTTTGTTCAGCTGGTTAAAAGAAAAAGGTGTAACTACTATTATTACAGGAGAAAGAGGCGAATCATCCTTAACCCGCCAGGGCCTTGAAGAATATGTTTCTGATTGTGTTATTTTGTTAGATTTCAGGGTAATTGACCAGATCTCTACACGAAGATTGCGAATAGTAAAATACAGGGGATCAACGCACGGAACAAACGAATATCCGTTCTTAATAGATGAAACCGGAATTTCGGTTTTACCTATTACCTCATTGCGATTAGAACATAAAGTTTCTGATAAAATTGTATCAACCGGTATTCCGGGATTAGATGCCTTATTTAAAAAAGGCGGTTTTTATCATGGCAGCAGTGTTTTAATTTCAGGTACCGCCGGAACTGCAAAAACAACATTGGCCAGTTACTTTACTCAGGAAACCTGTAAAAATGGTCACAAGGTTTTATATTTTGCATTTGAAGAATCGCCTAACCAATTAATAAGGAACATGAAATCGGTGGGAATTGATCTGGCAAAGTATGTGAATAATGGTTTGCTTCAAATTCATTCGAGCCGTCCAACATTACATGGCCTTGAAATGCACTTGCTTTCCTTACATAAATTAATTCGCGACTTTAAACCCGATTGCGTAATCATCGACCCTATCAGTAATCTGATTAGCATTGGTTCAATCAGCGAAGTTCGCGCCATGCTTGTACGTTTAATTGATCTGTTGAAAATAAATAACATAACCGCTTTATTTACTTCTTTAACTCAGCAAAACGTTAGTAACACAAATGAGCTAACCGAAGAATCCGTTTCATCGCTTGTAGATACCTGGATAACCGTGCGCGACGTGGAAGGCGTTGGCGAACGTAACCGCGGTCTTTACATTTTAAAATCGAGGGGAATGGCCCACTCTAACCAGGTTCGTGAGTTTTTATTAACCGATCACGGCATCCAGTTTCTTGATTTTGAAACAGGGCCCGATGGAATTTTACTGGGTTCTGCACGAAGCAAATATCAGTCGAATCTCTTTGTTGAAAAGGCAAAGAAAGAAAAGGAACTGCAGAAGCGCGACAGGGAAATTGAAAGAAAAAGAAAAATTCTGGAAGCACATATTCTTGCCATGCGCACCGAGTTTGAATCGGTAACGGAAGAGTTGCATAAACTCGACATGGAAGAACAAACCGCTAAGCAAAGCCAAAAAGCAAAAACCGAAAAGACGTCAAGACTCACTAATAAGAGAAAATAGCCATGGTAAAAGAGAAAGAAACTTTTTGGCAACTCAAATTATATGTGGCGGGCAAAACAGATAAATCTGAAACGGCTCTGCTGAATATTAAAAAGTACTGCACAGAACATTTAAATAGTAATTACAAGATTGAAATTATAGATCTTCTTAAACACCCCGAACTGGCGGAAGAA
>JAOQAF010000203.1 GCA_025963735.1 Bacteroidota bacterium | reverse complement strand
TAATGGGTTGGCAGGAATAGGAGGATTTGATGTTTTTAAATCGTCATTAAATGTAGATGACTCCGCTTATCAGGCTCCCGTTAATTTAAATACTCCCATTAATTCAAGTAAGGATGATTCTTACTTTATTATGGAACGTTTAGGCACCAAAGGTTTTTTTGCAAGCGACCGGGTTGATTGTCCGAGCGGTCATTGTTACAAGATCTTTGAATTTATTAATGAGCCTATTATTTTTAGTGTAGAAGGTTACGTATTTGATAACGAAACCAATGATCCGATTCAAAATGCCCTGGTTACAGTTCGTGATGTACACGACGGCGAAGAGCCATTTTTTGTGGTAACCGATGATAAAGGTTTTTACAGCTCTCCTTTAAAACCTCACCTCGAGTTTTTTATGAAGGCTCAGAAAAATAAATATTTTGGTAGTGCCGCCAGTATTGCCACTAAAGGATTAACCACTTCTTCCGTTATTGCCCAGGATTTTTTCCTTTCTAAAATACCGGCAGGCGATATTGAGATTGAAGGAATTGAATATGATTTCAATAAATATACCCTGCGGCCAAAGTCCATGGAAATTCTGGATAAAATTGTAGATGTATTAAAAATCAATGATAATTTAAGTATTGAGTTGAGTGCACATACCGATGCAAGGGGTAACGACGCCTATAACATGAAACTTTCACAGGGTCGCGCGCAAAGTTGTGTGGATTATATGGTAAGCAAAGGCATTGCCAAAAGCCGCATTAAAGCGGTAGGTTATGGCGAAACCAAACCTATCATTCCTGAAGCTGAAATCAATAAAATGATCCCTAAAAGCCCCGAGTTTGAAGCCGCACATCAAAAAAACAGGCGCACTGCCTTTAAGGTTGTCGGCGAATCGAAAATCAATATTATTAATAAGGCGCAATAAATTAGCTGGTATCAAGTTTTCAGTTATTATTTCATGAGGCGGCATTATAATATTTTTGTTCACGGAAAAGTTCAGGGAGTTAATTACCGCGCTAACGCGCAGGCCACGGCACACCTGCTTAACCTTACCGGTTATGTTAAAAATTTGCCTAAAACCGGTGTATACATTGAGGTGGAAGGCCCTGAAGAAGGCGTGAATAAATTTATTGAATGGTGTTACACCGGGCCAAAACTGGCCATTGTTACCGAGGTTAAAGCCGAAGAAGCCCCCCTGGTGGGTTTTCAAACGTTTGAAATAAAACGTTAATTATTTTCCTTTTTAATTGTGGAATAAATTCTCTTCCTGCATCATTAATGCAAGGCTGAATAATTTGCCATACTAAATTTAAAAAGCATATTTTTAATAAAATAATTTATGAAAAACCTCTTTGTTGCTGTAAGCTTGTTTTTTATCGGATACATTAACGCCCAAAACACCGAAACGGTGCAGGTGCAGGCTCCCGTTAAATCGGTAATACTTTATCTCGATGGAGCCGAGGTGGCGCAGACAAAAATAGTAAACCTTAATGCGGGCCGAACCCTGGTAACTTTTACCGGTCTTTCTCCCAAACTCATTTCAAAAAGCATTCAGGTAAACGTACCGCCCGAAGTGGTTGTTCTATCAGTGTCTGACAAAATTAATTTTTTGAATACTCAAAAGGTTACTCCAAGAGGCAAACAGTTAAAAGATTCCCTTGAATTATTTACCGATGCCAATACCATAAACAGTTATGAGTTAAGCGCGCTTGCGCAGGAAAAAGCCATGCTCGCCAAAAACGAATCTATTGGTGGAAATGAGAAAGGTTTGCTGGTTTCGGAACTTAAATTAGCTGCCGATTTTTACCGGGCCCGTTTAAAAGACATTAATACCGAGTTATTTAAACTTGATAAAAAAACCGCTAAAAATAATGAGGTTATTGCCAGGCTTCAAAACCAAATGGATGAGAACGGTGATATTGAAACGCCAACAGCCGAAATTTCTATTTTAATAAGCGCATCTGCTAAATCAACCGCCAGTATCGATCTTAGGTATGTTGTAAAAGAGAGCGGCTGGTCGCCCAGCTACGACCTTATTTCGGAAGATGTGAATAAACCCATTGAATTAAAATACCGGGCCAAAGTGTATAACAACAGCGGTATCGACTGGAACGATGTGAAGATTAAACTTTCTACGGCCGACCCAATGCAAAGCGCTTCAAAACCCGATATTCTTCCGTGGTACCTTAATTTTTCAACGCCTGTAAATTATTATGGAAATTATGCCGGCAGTGGTAATGCCGATAATAATAACGTGTACAGAAATCAGGTAAATGCTCCTATTTCTCAATCGCAATCTTTGTACGAAGAGCAAAAAAAAGAAGATAAAAAAGGAAAAAAAGAAATGGCCGCAAAGCAACTACCTATTCAATATGAAGAAGTGCAGGTGTCGGAACTCAGCGCCGAGTTTGATATAAAGCAGGCGTATTCCATTCCTTCAGATGCCAAACCTTATATTGTTGATGTGGTAACTTATAATTTAAATGCTACTTTTCAGTATTACAGTGTGCCTAAAGTTGAAAAAGAAGCTTTTATGCTGGCCCGTATAACAGGTTGGGAAGAGCTTGATCTGGTAGAAGGCCCTGCTAATGTTTACCTTGCCGGCACTTTTGTGGGTCAGTCTTACATAAATACCCGCAGTGTAGACGATACGCTTAATCTTTCATTTGGCAGAGATAAAAAAATAATGGTAACGCGTACCAAGCTTAAAGATTTTAACAGCGAGCGAAATGCCGGTACCAACCGCAAAGCAACTTATTCTTATGAGATTGTGGTAAAAAATAACCATAAAGGTCCCATACAAATAGAGTTGGAAGATCAATTACCGGTTTCGCAAAACAGCGAAATAACGGTTGACGCCATTGAGTTATCGAAGGCGGAGCATAACACATTAACCGGACAGCTTAAATGGAAGTTAACGCTCAATCCTGATGAATCGAAAAAAATCATACTCACCTATTCGGTTAAATACCCAAAAAATAAAAGCCTTCAATTATATAAAAGCAAATCAAAAACCAGGGCTAAGTTTTAAAAAAAGTATTTACTAATTTAAAAGGTATGGCATTGTTTTTTTATGTTTTAACTAAAATAAAACCAAATGAAAAATAACATTACCGGTACAGTAAGCATTTTAATTAATGCAGGGGCTGAAGAAGTATGGAGGGCGCTGACCACGCCGGAACTAATTAAAAAATATTTTTTTAATACCGATGCCAGATCCGACTGGAAAGAGGGCAGCCCCATTACTTTTAGCGGCTCATGGGAAGGAAAATCATACGAAGATAAAGGCACCATCTTAAAAGTTGAACAAAACAAATTGTTTAAATACAATTACTGGAGTTCAATGTCCGGAACTGAAGATAAGCCTGAAAACTACGCCAATATTTCGTATGAACTGGATAAGGAAGGCAACCAAACCAAATTAACTATACGGCAGGAAAACATAGCCGATCAAAAAACAAAAGAACACTCCGAACAAAACTGGTTAATGGTTCTTAAGAATTTAAAAAACCTAATTGAAAAAGTAAATGCCTGATGGTATTAAAGAAACCCGCTGTCTGTCAGCGGGTTTTTTTTTAAGATTGAACGGGAGAAGCCTGACGTTTACCTCCCGGGCCTACGTAACGCGATTCGCTAAAAGCCAGTAGTGGACAATAAATTACTCCCAAAAACAACAGGCCAGCGGTAAAGTTTTTGTCCTTACCAAACGATAATGATAAGCGGTGTATGAGCATAACACCAATAACCAGGTTAACAGGCGGAATAAAAAGTAAAATAATCCACCAGGTGGGTTTGCCCACAATTTCTAAAAAAACTATAAAGTTATAAAATGGAGTAATACTTGCCCAGCCAGGCTTGCCGGCCTTTACGAAAATCTTCCACATGCTTGCTATCATTAAGCCCACAATTCCTAAATAAATAAGTATAAGTACAACAAGTGCTGGTCCCATTTTTTAAAATTTAATAAGTTAAACGAATTGGTGCAGGGGAGAGAACAGGTAAATTTACCTATTCAAACTTATTAAAATTATATCATATTATGGGCATCCTTATATTCCTATTCAAGGTTATATTAATAGTAAAACAGCTTTATTAACATCCAAATTATTATGTTTCAATGATTTGATATTCTTCTCAACAAGGCACTAATCAGCGCCCCGGGATGCGAACACAATATTCAGGGTTAATTTCTTTGTTGTTAAGGTGCTTAAGAAACACATATTCTATATATGAAAAATTTTCAGTTGGCGTAATCTGTCTTGAAACCTTGGCGTTGGTTATATCGGGTAATTTTAAATGATGTGTTCGCGTAATAACCGGTAATTCAAAACCGTATTCCTCGCTGTGTAACAGTTTGATTTTAGTGTTTTTTACGGTATTCGGTACCAATGGGGTAGAAATCCTGTGTTCAATAATAACCTCATTATTTTCTGTCCTTGATTGTTGTGAGGCGATGCCCGAAAAACCAGTCGCTCCAACAAACGTTATACAAAGTATAATGAGTGAAAGAAAAGTGATAGTCAGTTTTTTCATTGTCTTCTTTTATTTAGTTAATATTATTTTAGCTGAAAACAGAAAATTATCTTTTGTTATTTTTACAAAGTAAATTCCGGCAGGTTGATTGGTAAGATCAATTTCGCCTGAAACGTTTCCGGTACATACCTCCGCTCCGGAAGCATTAAATACTTTGGTTAACGCATTATTGGGGAAGCAGGAGGATAAAAAGAATTTGCCGTTTCCGGGATTGGGATAGATGTATAATGCATTCAGATCTTTTTTCCGTTCGCTTACATTAACTGTTGAGGTTACAATTATATTAACTGATTTCAGATCTACACATGAAGTGCTAACATCACCGGTTTGATCCACTACTGTCGCATTGGCTATAACTGCCGCGCTCAACGTATCTGTTTCAATTCCGTTTGGTGAGTTGTATAAAGTATGCGCCATAAATATATTTCCGTTATTAATCTCAGATAATTCGGGCCATGATCTTAATCCGGTAATAATGATGGCGGTATCGGCAAAATTAAATTCGGCGTTTAACTGGTTGCCGTAAGTAACGTTGCCTCCTGAATAAATCCAGGTATGCTGGTCTGTTCCGCTAATGATGGTGCCGGTGTACGAAAGGCTGCTCCCAAATTTATAATTCACAAGTGCCAGCCCAACATCGTACCCATTACTGTCGCCGGTTTGCAGTTTACCGTCGGTGTTTATTTTGATTTCCCAGTTGTACTCAAGGGTGTTTGGACCAACATGCGGCTGGTTGAATGTGAGTACATCGTTTACACTTTTTAATTTTAAAATAATTTTAAGCGAGTCGTCCGGCACTGTTTTTTTAACCGGTGAAGATTGTGCTAAAGCTTGAATTGATAAGGCAATGAGGAGTGTGGTAATTGTTTTTTCCATGTTTAATTTTTTAATTTGTTGGCGTAAAAGTATAACGGCCATTACCTCCTTAAAAATTAATACACGCCGCAAAAAATGCGTTGCCTGCAAAAAGTGCAAGTACAAATTTTAGTAAAATGAATTTTTAAAATGATTTATTATTTTTTGCAAAATAAGGAAGGTGATTTATTTTCTTCTGCAAAAAATAGCAAAGAATTTAATAAACTTTCGAAAATAAACCCTTACTTAAACTCCACTCGTATCTGCCCGTTCGTCATTGGGGTGGGTTTTTAGGCTTTGTTACAGGACTAATTTTAAATAACATAGCACATCCTAAAGTTAGAGCAAAAGAAAAATACATCAATTTAATAAAATCAAGTTTTAAAAAATACCAAATAGCACTTAAAATATATAATATACACATTGAAAAAAAAACAGTGAATTCGATTGACATCTTTTTAGTGTTCACGTCTGCTGAATGTCTTAGCATTGCATTAATAAGTAGAGCAATTGCCAAGAACCAACCTAGTGAAATAACATACGAAAGAACAATAATAATGTATAAGGGTGTACTATAAAAAAATGTTTTATAAAATAAAAATATATCAATAAACCATGCGGGCATAACAAATAATAAACCAATTATTAATGCCTTTAAACTAAGATGAAGCTCATTAAAACCTTTAACTGAAAATTCCATTTTTAATTCTTAAACTAGAAAATTATTGACTTAAGGTAGCAGGAAATTCGTCAGCTATAATTTGTTCTATTGAATGTGGTTTTTCATTAGTTTTCTGCTTAGTAAGAATTGCTAATGTTTCTCTGTATTCCATAGCTTCAGGAAGTCTTATAAACTCTGTTTCAAGTCCTATTTCTTTTACCTTTTGTTCTATTTCATCTATTGTGATATTAAAAAATTCTTTGCGGTAATTTAGCATGTTTACTTTTTTATGTGCAAATGCTTTATGTAGTTCGTTTTCAAGTGATGGAGCATCTTGTGAAAAAATCATCGCATGAATATCAAATTGAAAGGGAACAGAGGCGTCACCTAATTCTTTAATTCTTCTTCAGGTTCAAGTCGACGCGTCATCCCGATTTTGTAAACTTGTTCCCCAAAAGAACCTATGTTTGATATGCTATATACATGGCCTCTCTTCGTTTGCTGAGCCATCGATAGCGCACGTTCTTTTCTTTCGTGCGCTTCTTTTAATTCTTGTTCTAATTTTTCTATTTGCGCGCGAAGTAAATCATGTTTTGCTCCGGTGGTTAGGTTTATTTCCTTTCTGGCTTTGTCTAAGGCTTTTTGATAATTTAATTCTTCCTTTTCAGCCTCTTTTTGTGCCTGTTCAAACTCGCGCCTTGCTTTTTCTTCTTCTCTTAAGGATTCCTGGGCAGCTCTTAGTTCTTCTTTTTCTTTTTGGCGTTTAAGCTGAAATTCATGTTCAAGTACAAGTTCCTTTATTTTGAGATCAAGATAGGCCGGTTGAATTGTAACCGTTTGGCTTTCTCCAATTTTATTTATTGTTTCAAACGACTTTCGAATTCTCTCTTTCATTTGGTTAACATTATTCCATTTAACCTTTGCAGTTAATGATTCGCATTCGCCATTAAAAGCTCTAAGTGTAAGTTTAATATATCGTTTAGTACTGGCGCGTCCTTTGGCTTCACTGCCATCAATTGTCCAATTTGCTTTGCAAACCGCTGCTTTTTCAGAACTGATCATTTCCTTTTGTAGCTCAATGATTTTGTTTTGCTCATCACGATAATCATCCGATTTATCAAAATCATAAATAGGCTCATATACCCCGAACTCAATAAGATCGAGCTTATTTTCGAATAAACTAATCTCTTTTCGTAATCGGGTATATGTTTCAAGTGCACTTTGATAATTAGTACTAAGTTTATTGTATTCTTCTTGAACGCCTTTTGTTTCTGTTGCTTTTAAAGCAATGAAATTTTCAAGGTTTTCTTTTTGTTTTTTCGCTTCTGCTTCAATGTCAATGATTGATTTGTAGCGTTCTAATTGTAATTTGAGTTTATTAATTTCCGCAAGTTCTTTTTTCTTTAAAAAGTCGAATAATCCCATAATGTGTTTATTAGTGTTTTGGTTCGCCAAATAATCTTTTAAAATTTGCCTCAGCTCGTCCCAACTTGCCTGAACTATAACCGAAAAAACCCGTATCGGCTATGGCCTGCTATTAGTGGCTGCCTATTTTACTGCCTTATTGTGCATCTACGTGAAAGGTAATTTCACCCTCAAGCATTTTAACTTCATCAAAAGTTACTTCTAAGTCTTTGCTTTCATTAGCACTTAAGTAAATTTGTTTTGACCTGTCATAGTCGTTGCCGTTTTGATAAACATGAAACGTAACTATAACATTTCCGTCACCGCCTTGGTTTTGAATTGTTGTCCAAACGGTTGTCCTTGCTTTAAGCAAACCGGATTTAGAACCGTCAGCACGACTTGTTACGACTATTGGTTTTGGAGTATTTATTTCCAGTTTAACTCCAGGAATTGCATTAGGATTATTAACAACCATAAGGCCGCCACCAATTAAGAGAACAGCGACCATGATAAGTGTCACCCAAAGCCCAGTTCTGTTTTTCTTTTTCGGTAGTTGAGTAGTGGTCCCCATTTTAGTTGTCGGCTTTTGAATGTGAGGAGGTTTTTTTTTTGGTTCACCGAAAGGAGGCGGTGTCGTTGTTTTCAATAGCTCCTTCAAATCGTCTATTTTGTCAGCGGTTGTCCAGTTATCGAGACCCTCGTACCATATAGGCGTGTCTTTGTTAATGTTTTTTGTCTTAAGGTCTTCGATGTCGAAAGGTCCTAGTTGTTCTGTCCCGTTGTGTAAAAAGTATTTCTTCATATTTCATTTTTTAGTTTGTGTGTCGTTATGGTTATAACCAACTAGCATATTCGCAACGTAACAAATATTTGCAAATAATTATATCGCTTAATGCAATCATCCGATAAATATAAAATAATTTTAATTAAATACTAATCCATAAATGCGGAATACCTTACATGCTAATTCAAATCTCACATTATTAACTTATAAGATATTTGAAAAAACAACTACGTTAACGTAAAGCTCATGGGTTGGGAGGACCAAAAGAGATTGAGGCACCAGGTCTGGTCGTTCGGAAGCGTATTGTCGGTGATAACGCTTTCGGGACTTGTGTCCGGCGGGTTATTGAACACTCAGGCGTCTACACTGACTAAAGGTTAACACGAAGATAAATGTTTATTAGTGTGGTGCAAATAAAATTCGCGAAGCCACCACTTTTTGCACCGAACGGTGAGCGATGTCCGCCCGCGGACGCAATTGCCCCGTGTTAGAGGTTGGTTAATTTTTAATTTTCAGTTCAAATTCGATTTCTGTCTTATCGAATTCTACATGTTTTTGAATTGTCGCAATGAGAATTGCAATGGCGAAGGCGCTTTTTTCGTACGTTTTTAGCAAATGATCAATGGCGTCGCTTTTGTCATCGACAAAATATTTATTGATGAAGTTTAATTGTCCATGTATGTATCTTGATCTGTAATCGTAAAGTTCATTAAATGTTTTCTTGAATTCATCTCTTTTTCCTAATAGCAATTGTGATTTTAAATTAACTTGATCTTGTATACTAGAATTTCCTTGAACGTAAACAGCCTCTATTCCCATTAAGGCGTGAAACAAGTCATTTGGAGAATTGTCATTTGCGTTGTCGTGAAAAATATACGAAAAAGCATTTAAAGCGCGTTGAATCCTACTTGCGGAAATTACCTCGAAAGCTTTCCACTGGAGGTCTAGCCAATCAAGAGTTTTTTTAATAGGCAATTCTTTTAATTGAGGCCACTTATATTTTTTAGCAATTTCTATTGAATAATTTAAAGACGTCATTAACTGATTGAAGTCAGATATTTTAATTTTGCTTTCAGATATTGTCTCATTTGATTTAATAAATCCTTTTCGTGTTTCAAACGCCCCAGGTCTTGCTATGTTTAAATAAATTAAAATATGCCTTACATACGATTCAACAAAATATTGAAATGACATGAAATGCTCTTCTCTCTCTTTAAAATCTTCTTTATTTTTTAGTACTATTTCAGATGATAATTTCAAATATTGATGATAGAATTTTTTCGAAGGGCCTGGAAAAAGCTCCTTAATTTCCTTATGTCTGTTGGAAAGCTTTTTGATGGAAAGAAAAGAAATGAAACGATTCGCAAATTTTAATTCAATTTTCCCAGAAAGTTTAGTGAATTCTAATATAGCCTCGTCAAAATCTCCGACATATTCATCATATTCTTCCTTATTCGCTAAAGGAACAAAATATCTATTGTCTTTTTAATCAATTTCGTCTATCTAACTTACCCACTAACGGTTTCGGTGCTTGCGCTCAGCGATTTTCGGAGCATCATGCGTCTATACCGACAAAAGCTTATAGCGAAGATAAATGATTTTTAGAGAGCGGCAAAAAAGAAAGGGCGTCAGCCCGACCTATTGTCCCGTCGCGAACGGAACCGACAAAAAGCCGCTGACGCAATTTCCCCGTGTTAGCAGTAGTTTTTCTCACTATAGAAGTGTCGGTGTCACAAGTTTTAAAAGTCTACAATGGAACTCATAGTGTTTACCGGTTACCTCGATTAGATAGAATTCGTTGCGATATTTAATTTCGATGTATGGTTCAGTATTAATATCAATATCTAAGTTTCCATCAAGGTCTTTGTTAATTTCTAGTTTTTCTCCGTTCTTTGCTCGAACTCTAATAGTTGTGCTTTCCAAGTTTGTTCCTCCAATAATTAATGAGTTAAAGTAATATTTCAAGAATATCCCTTTGTCGAGAATCGGCACATTTTCTAAATATGGTAAATTAAGAATAACGACGCTAGTGTCAAAAATGTGATTGTTGTGTTTTTTGGAAGCCACTTGTTTGTCGTCGCTACATTTTGAGAGTAAATTATTGCCAAACAATAAAACCGCGATCGCCACAATCAAACTAATAAAACCTATAATTGCTCCCTTTTCCCACTTCTTTTTGATGAGCGGAGTATTAATTGTCTGATTTTGAATTGTGCTTTCATTGTTAATTATTAGGTTCCCGGAATTAACGATGGCGGAGTTTTTTTCCTCGTCAATTTTTACCCCATTATCTTTTAAATACCCTATAAAGTCATTTTTTTCTGACTCAAACCATTCTACGAATGAAACAATGTCACCTTTGTTGAAATCAGGAACAAATTTCAGATCCCCGTCCTCCATGGCAAGATCCCCATTTTCAATTTGAAGATCAAAGTCTTTATTGTTTATATACCACTTTATAAAGTACTCTCTAACTTGCTTTTTTTCTAACTTGATAATCTCTTGCTCTATCAAAATATCTAGGAAAAAATCAGCATCGTCTGCACGCTTATTAACCTTCTCTTTTGTGTAATCATCGAATTTCTTCTGAAAGTCATCTCCTAATAGGGATGCCCCCCACCAATTATCGTTTTCCATGTTTATAATTAACGGCGTCAAAAATTACTGCTAACCAGCAGATAAGTTTGTAAACAAACGTTTACAAAAAAAATAACACTTATTGCAATCTGCGATCAAATATAAAAGAATTTACCAAAATAAATATTGGTTAATGGAGAATACTTACATACCAATTCAAATCGCCTATTATTTATTCATAAGGTATGAAAATAGAAGTATGTGAATGTAAAACTTTGGGTTTGGAAGTGCAAAAGGAATTGAGGTACCAGTTAGGTATTTAGTTAAATCCAGTCATGCGAAAATACCACGGATAGAGCCATTACTAATTCAAATCGCCCATAATCAACTCATAAGGTATTTGAAAAGAAGCGGTGTATGTGAGGGTAAAGCCAAGAGTTTGAGAGTGCCAAAAGGCGTTAAGGTACCATGTTGGGTCGTTGGGTTCAACACCGGGGTTTGGGCAGATTGCGTTTACCAGATGATTATTGCTCCATAATTTTATTCGTGTTATACCCAGCCCAAGAAATTGCGCCCGCTGCAATACAATTTCAAATTCAGTTTCGGTAAAGCAATAAACTTGTTCAGCGTTTTCCTGTTCAGTTAGTTTACTGAAGCCGGTGTAAACATGGCGTTTTAAATATTCAAATCCGGGGTTCATAGTATGCCTGTTCTTCGCAACCATTCACGCCGGCCTTGTGAAAACAAAGCGTGGCCAATATTACATTGCAGTTTATAACTATCTACACGTATGGCCTGGTTAACAATCATGTCATTACACCACCAGTCACCCAAAAGTTGTATGTTGTCTACATCGTTTTGTTCAATGGCATCCATATCTAAATTCAACAGGCTTTCAAAAATTATGCGGCCTTGCCCATCTAACTTTTCAGGAAACTTCCATTTGTTTTCAAGAGCCGAATAAACGGGTTGAAGTAGTGGGTTCAGTCTTATAATGGCGGGCACTGTATTTTCATCGGGCTTGCCCCCTAAAAACATATGCGCCATGTAATTCGCCGCATCGGGTGGTTCACTTAAAATCGACGTAGCAAGTTTTTCAATAGCGCCGCTCAGTTTAGGTTTTTCAATGGCTTTGATTAAGATAGGGCTCTCGGCATTATCGGTAATAGTAAAACCTTTAACCGGTAATAAATTATTAGCCGTGCCAATACTTAAAACCTGCAATTTCGAAAAATCGCGCTGAGCATGTTCAAAAATGGCAAGGGCTTCGGTAATGCCAATTAATACCGGATTGTTATTGCCTCCAATGGCACCATCCCATAATTGATGCATAACACTGTTAATTTGAAATTTAGCGGGCTCATCAAAATATTTAATTGGCGCG
Source organism: Bacteroidota bacterium (assembly GCA_025963735.1). Taxonomy (GTDB): domain Bacteria; phylum Bacteroidota; class Bacteroidia; order B-17B0; family Aurantibacillaceae; genus Aurantibacillus. The sequence continues at coordinate 44,411 of JAOQAF010000203.1, read as the reverse complement.
TTGCTTGAAGCATGAATGGCCTCGGCCAAACTTACTTCATGCTGGTTGGTAAAGGGCTGCGATTTACTGGCCTGGTTGGTTCTGAAAAAGGTGGCCCGGTTACGGTCATAATCAAACCCGCAAAAAATAATATTGTCGGGCAAATCTTTACGAATGTTTTTGAGCTGGGTTAAAGGTACTTGGCCTGTTTGACTTAAAATGCTTTGAAGCGCTTCCATTTTACGAGTGGTTTTATATTGAGGTCCAATATTAAACAAGGTGGCCAAATGCTCGAAGCCGTTTTTTTCGTACCATTTTAATTTGCTGAACACTTGTTTTCTTATGGCCTCGCTTAAAAACAAATTGCTTACTTCGTCAATATCTTTATCATACAGTTCTATCATGGCGGCCAGCATGAGGCTTCCCCCTGAATTGGCCACTACAACATCAAACTGCTGCAAGATGTTACCGCAGGTAGTGCCTACGCGGGTGCCTTTATATATTTGCTTTAAGGCAATGGATTGAAGCAGGGCCCAGGAACCGCCGCCATCGAGTGATAATATTTTATATGGTTGCATAATATGTTTATTTAGTTAATGTTTTTATCCGGCCTTAAATAAATTCCGTATGATTTGATATTTCGCTTTTCAGCCATGGTAATTTTTAAATTAATTTTGGTTATAGTATTTGAACGGCAGTCCATTTAAAAATTACGTGAGAGCCCGCACTGTTTGAATTCAGATGCGTTAGCGATCTGAATGAGTTTGCGGGCGACGAAGAAAAGCGGAATAAAACAAATCAAGGAATTTATTTGAAGCCTTGACTTTTTGTTTTCCTTCCCACAACCCGGCTCAAACATGTACTACATGCTTGCCCTGGTCAAGCAAAAAGAAAGGGAAACGTTTTATTTTTTCTTTATTTACTTTTTGGCGCAACGTAATAAGAAAACTGCATTTTTGAAACTACATTACCCCGCATCGGCCCGCGTTAACATGGCGCCTGAGGCAATAGCGTTTAACAACTCGCCTTTTACCGAAACGGAATAAGGCGGATAACCCGAAGCAGTATGCGCTTTTTGTAAAAGGTTAGCTGTAAACTGCACCTGATTAATGCACAGTACGCCTAAGGCTGTAAACCAGTTATAGTTTTGATCTTCTTTAAAGCCAAAAGAAGCGTTTAATAATTGTAGGGGGTAATTGGTTGGCTGTTGTTGTGCCAACTCATGTGTTATTTTTATAAGCGCTTCCTTTTTAATTGTATTAAGAAGCATTTTTATTGCTGTATCTCGTTTCATAGTAATAGGTTTTTTAAAACCCATGTATTGCTACACGGGGTTTTGGTTTTTAATTATAAAGGCATGATGCTTATAGGAGCTAAAGAATGCTCACCGTTAATGGTTACAAGAACCACCCTGAACCAGAATTTAACACCGCTCTCCAGATTTCCAATAAAGGAACTGCTTACGTAAGTGATGTTACCGGTAACAAAAGGGTTGTTGGCCATTGGCTCTTTACTAAGGGTGATTTTAACAAGGCGCAGCAAAACATCGCCGTTCTTTCAACAAAAAAGGCTGAGTGGGCAAGTGTTCAGTCGAAATTAGTTTATTTACAACAAAGTGTGAATAAAGGACTTGAGTTAAAATCAAATAGTGCGATGAAAAGTGAATTTGAAAATCATGCTTCCATTGAAGGCCCTTTTCAGGGAGCGGCGCAAGCTGCCTTAAAATATGGAGTGAATAAAAATTATTATGTGCCACAGTTGATTCCATATGTTGAAGGTGGAATTAATAAGAGCATAAATAATCCATTAGTAGTTAATGATAACGATGGAAATAGGGAGTTTAGCCTTTATCCAAACCCAACCAATAATATAATTAATTTTATTTATAAGGGTACGGATGAAAATGTTTTACTTTATACATTAACAAATGCATTGGGTATTATTGTGCATGAAGGCAGTATAAAATCTGGGACTAAAATTGAAATACCAATGCAAAATTATGTAAATGGAGTTTATATTTTAACTGCCTTTAATGGTAAAACTAAAATGTTTCAAACAAAAGTGATTTGTTTTAAATAGAACTTTTCATTAAATTAGTTTATTGAAAATTTATTTGACAATATTAATTACCATCCTGCTCAGGCAATCTCTGCCGGGGCAGGGTGGTTTTAAACGTCAGTTTAAACTTCCCGGCTCACTAAATAACACATCAAAAAATGTGTTTGAGACAAGTCCCGGGAATTACATAATGTGTGGTTTGTGTGTAGACACACTTAATGGCTTTCTTACGAACCGATTAGTCTTAACGGGTTTAAATAGCATTGGCCAACCTCAATGGACAAAAAAATACGGAAATTCAAAATTTCAGTATCTGGACAATAGTTTTATTACAAAATGGTTTTTTAAGCAAGGTAATTTTATATATCAAACTTGTTGTGTAAGAGATAGTAATAATAAGCAGGTCGGTGTTTTAATAAAATTTGATTTCAATGGAGATACTTTATGGCAAAAAATTTATACTGACCCAACAGATGATGTTATTCCACAAATGACAACGGGGAGTGTTGACGGTGGATTTCTAATTACCGGTTTTTTTCAAAATAACATTAATAATACTTCCCCGGTTTTGTTAATTAAAACGGATTATAATGGAAATGAATTGTGGAGAAAAAAAATAAATAAAACCGGTAACAATGGCCATGATGGAAAAGTCATACTACAGGATACCTTAACCAAAAAAATTATCACGGCAGGTTATCAATACATAGGCACTCAAAATAAAGATAATGTTATAATTTGTGATAGTTTAGGGAATAAACTGACAGAAATCAGTTATACAGGATCTTACGGCGGAGTATTATTAGATCTAATACAAACGAAAGATAAAAACATTGTTGCTGTGGGAGAGGCTATTTACCCTCAAACCCTTGGCGGCACAAATCTTACTAAATCTTTTATTGTAAAATTTAATATTAATTCACCTTCTGTTCCAATGTGGACAATTGATGATGTAGGGCCTTTAGCTTTAACCAATTTTTTTACACGTATAATTGAGTTAAAAAATGAAGATATATTAGTAACCGGCATCTTGGATACAATGCAACAAAATAGTATGCCAACAAATTGTTTGCAACGTATCACCCGTTATAATAAGTTAGGTATTTTAGTTTCAACAAGATATTATGATTATAGTTTAAATCACGCGGCTGATAACAATGAAGTTATTTTAAGTTTAAACCCAACAAGTGACAATGGGTTTATTTCTGCATTTGAAGTGTATAACACTTCTCCCAGTCCTTTTTTCGTGGTTAAATACGATAGTACCGGCTGCGATAGTACCTGGTCCTATTGCCAAAGCGTGGGCTTTGATGAGCATGTTTTAAAAAAGGGAATTATTGAAGTGTACCCCAACCCGGGCAGTGGTGTAATTAATTTTAAAGGCTTGGAAGGTTTGTTAAATACCTATGGTACTTTAACCAACGTATTAGGGCAGAAAGTAATGTCCTTTAAAAATGCAACGCAACTGGATATAAGTGAATTAAAGGCAGGGGTTTATTTTTTACAGGTATATCAAAGCGGCAGGTTAATTACAACCGAAAAAATAATAAAAGAATGAAATTAATATTACTCTCAATCATCACTTTATTGTTTTCGGCGTTTTCTTCAAAGGCCCAAGCCTACAAAGCCATGCCAACCGACAGTGCCACCTGGGGGTTACAATATGTAACCCAGTTTAACACTACTTATAATAAAGAAATTGTAAAAGGCGATACTTTATTGGCCGGTAAAACCTACCATAAAACGTACTCACACACTGGTGCACTGCTTGGCTTTTACCGTGAGCTTAATAAAAAGGTATATGCTAAAGTTTTAAACCATCCTGATACATCAGAAATTTTGCTTTATGATTTTAACCTGAATGTAGGAGATACATTTTATGATAAGCGTACCAGTCCATCACAAATAACATTTTATTATAAATATAAAGTTACTTCAATAAGCACTAGTACTGTAACTATCGATGCGTGCAAACAATATTATTTCAGTTGTGTGGGTTACCAGGGGCCACCTTCTTCTTATTCAAATGTGGGTGCTGCTTGTTCTCTATCGTGGATTGAAGGGATTGGATCTGTGCAAGGTTTGTTTAACACCCGCGCTAATGGTGAGGGGTTAGAATGCTTTCTCGCAGCACTTAGCTCAGGTGGAACCGCTTACCTTATTTGTTTTGAACATAATAGTATTCAGTATATGACTCAAAGCTGTTTAACGGTGGGGCTAAATGAATCAGGGATCTCATCAGGTTTATTCCAACAATTTAAAATTTACCCCAATCCTACGACAGGATTTTTTTATATTAATGCGAAATGTGTAAGTGCGAATATGATTTATACTATTAAACTTTTAAATGTATTAGGCCAGGAAGTATATTTTACAAAAAATGAATATGGAATTGATATTACCGGTTTAAAGACAGGCGTTTACTTTTTGCAGGTCTATGTACAGGATAAACTCTTTCAAACAACCAAACTAATAAAGGAATGAGAAAACTTTTATTTGCACTTATATTCCTTGGTACACTTCACGTCCCGGGTCAGGTTAAATTCCTTCCTCATAAAAATACCGAATGGCATTATCAATTTAATTTTCCTACCGGTCCGGCGGTTAATAATGAAAAAATTAAGTATGTTAATGATAGCATAGTAGGAAATGATACGGTAAAAGTTGTACATCATACACGGTATTTTAGTACCTGCGAAAATCCTTCAAATAGAATAACATTATTTAAGCAGAAGAATGACAGCGTTTTTTTTAAGAGTCCGAAAACTTTTAATCAATGGCAGCTTTTAATTAACTATAATGCGCTGGCGGGTGAAAGCTGGAGCTTTACGATTGCGAATAATGATAATACCCCTGCCACTTATACCGTAAGCGTAAACTCTGTTAGCACCACGGTTGTTAATGGGATGAGTTTAAAAGTGTTAAACGTGTTTTATTCATCTGCCCAGTTTGCCAATGGGTACAGTAAAATATATGAACGCTTTGGTGATACTAAATCCCTGTTCAATTTCGGAGATAAAAATTCAGGAACCTGCGATAGCTTTTTCGCGGATGGAATATTATGTTACCAGGACAGTACCTTTGGCCAAAAGCAATTCAGCTCCTATCCGTGTGATTATGAAACCACCGGACTGAATGAAGTAAGTTTGGATAAAAGCCTCCCGCTTGTTTTTCCCAATCCAACATCCGGAAAACTGAAATTAAATTTTTACAGAGAATGGGAGGCTAACGAAATTAAACTTTTAAATGTATTAGGGCAGGAAGTATATTTTACCAAAAATGAAGATGTAATTGATATTACCGGTTTAAACATGGGGGTTTACTTTTTGCAGTTTTATGACAATGAAAAACTGATTTTTACCCGCAAGATTATCAGGGAATAGGGTAGAAAACCCCCTACTTAAACTCCACCCGAATCTGCACCCGTTCATCATTTGGGTTTGAAAGCGGAATGACCTGAATCTGGTCCTGTTCATTAAAGTAGGCCGCAATGCCTTTAATAATGCCTACCGCGAGGCTGCCCATTTTTCGTTCGGAATGGTAATCAATAATAAGTAATTTATCGTGCACGCGCGAAACGTTTAAAATGGGAGGGTGGGCATTGTGCTCTTCTTTGCGCACCGCTTTATGCATTACCAGTTCGGTATAGGCCAGTACTTCAAAAGTTTTCCACTCGGGCTGCATGTATTTTTTATACATGTGCATAAGATCGGGTACCATTTTTTCGCCGAACTTTTCTTTAAGATCCGATTCGGCAATTCCCGTAAGTTTTGAAGCCTGAACAATGATGGCATTCATTTCGGTTAAGGGGTAGTTGGCATGCGTATTAAACTCTTTGCCGCTATGGCCCGCAAGTGTTAATAGTTTTTCCCAGGTGCCTTCGCCATAATTACTATTTACAAAACGCTGAAGCAGTAAAAAAATGGAGCCGTGAAGTTTAGAGTCGGTTGTCATAATTTTGTAATAAAATTTGTAAGGGTAACCGGGGGCCCGTAAATATATTAATTGTTATCTTCTTAATTAAATAAACACTTATTTATTGTTTAGAAGGACATTTAACTGAGCCATAACTGCAAAACACGCAGCAATCGCCCTTTTTAGGGAAAATATCTTTATTGCACTTTACACATGTGTATTTTAAAAGGCACACTTCGGTGGGCAGTCTCTGGTTTTGAGTATAACCGCAGTTAGGGCAGGTAATATCAGAGGTATAAGGGGCCGATAAATTTTTAAGGGTATCATGTTTTATGGTAGTGTTTTCGGGGGACAGTACTGTTACAGGTTCCGCTTTATCAGGTGCCTTTGGCGCACATTTTATAAAGAATAAAAAGCTGAGGCAAATGCAACAAATGTGTTTTATAAATGAAGACATGATAAATTAATTAATAAGTCTTTAAGTATTAACCCGGCCACTAATGGGAATGTTTCTGCAAAAGATCACAATTAACATTGAAATAAAAAGCAGAAGCTAATTAAAAAAATCTGATGTGATCAACTACAAGGAACAAAAAAACTATCCTTTCAGAAAAGTTTTTAAACAAGACAAAAAAAGGATGTCTTACAAACCGGTACCAAAATGGGTTACACTTTCACGCTTCATGGGTTGCACCGTCATTACCGGAATGTTGCTGATATCCACAATTTTCTGAGTATCGGTTCCGCCAAAAATTTCGCCCATGCTTAACGAAGGTTTGTTCATGATCATGATAAGATCTGTTTCAATTTTATTGGCGTATTCAACCACTGTTTCGGCTACATTTTCGGCCGGGATTGATTTATTGGTACAGGAAATACCTTTGCTTTTTATAAATTGCTTTACCTGGTGAGAGTAGGCAAGCAGCTTGTTTTCGTAATTGGCATCTTTAGGGCTGAACACCCCTAAGATACGTACGCTTGCTCCAAAATACTGGGCAAACTGAACGGCCGCATCCACTTTTTCGCGGGTTTCGTCGGTAAGATCCAATGGTAATAATATATTTTCAATTCCGTCGCGGTGGTCGGTGCCACGGATGGTTATAACAGGGCATGGCGCTTTGCGGATAAGTTTACTTGCGCTGGAGCCTATAATGTTGCGAAACTTCATATGGCTTTCTAAACCTGCAATAATAAGGGTAGCTTTTATTTCTTCGGCAACTCTGTCGGTTTCGGCATAAATATCGCCCTTAACGTTCATAAATTCGGTTGGCACACCGCTTTCCTGCTCGGTTTGCTTGGTTAATTTATTAAGCGCTTCATAGCTTTCTTCGCCAACTTTATCATACACATGAAGTAAAACAAGCTTTGAATGGGTGTATTTGGCTAAGTTATAAGACTGTTTTACAGCCAGTAAGGATTGTTTTGTAAAATCAATAGGAATAAGAATGATACCTCTTTCTTTAACTTGCATATATAAGATTTAGTAGTGCAAAAATACCATTTTTCTTAAATTTGACAACAAATAGGACTTCTTTTTTTGCCTAAGAACTTTAATTACGTATATTTGCCCCTCGAATTCTAAAAACATAAAAAATGGCAGTAAAGATTAGACTACAAAGACACGGTAAGAAAGACGCAGTTTTCTTTCACGTAGTAGTTTCCGATGGTCGTGCACCTCGTGATGGAAAGTTCATTGAGAAATTAGGCGTTTATAACCCTAACACAAACCCGGCAACTATAGACATTAACTTCGACTCAGCTTTAAGCTGGTTGCAAAAAGGAGCACAGCCTACAGATACCTGCAGAGCTATTCTTTCTTACAAAGGAGTAATGATGAAAAAACATTTATTAGGCGGTGTTTCAAAAGGCGCTTTAACAGAAGCACAGGTTGAACAAAAGTTTAACAAATGGTTAGAAGATAAAGAAGGTAAAGTTACCGGTAAAAAAGAACGTTTAAGTTCTGACGCTAAGAAAATGATCAACGATCGTTTTAAAGCTGAAACAGCTAAAAAAGAAGCAACCGCGGCTAAAGTACTTGCTAAAAATACAGCAGCTGCTGAAGTTGAAAAAACTGCTAACGCTGATAATGCTGAAACTCCGGCTTCAACCGACGAGAACAACGCATAATCTAAAGTTTATAACTAATTAAAACCGCCACAGTGCGGTTTTTTTTATTTAATTAATTTGCATCAATGTATACGCTTATTGCCGATAGTGGCTCCACAAAAACAGATTGGGTATTGCTCAACGGATCAACCGTAGTTGAGCAAATAAAAACAATTGGCTTTAATCCTTATTTCCAAACCGAAGAACTCATAAGCGGTGAACTTCTCGCTTCTTTAAAACCCGCGCTTGAACAATACTCAGGTAAAATAAATGTTTTATACTATTATGGCGCAGGCTGCTCAACGCTTGAGAATTGCGTAATGATAGAAAATTGCCTGAGCAACGTGCTTCACATTCCTAAAATACATGTTGCACACGATCTGTTGGCAGCGGCACGCGCGCTTTGTAAAACGGAGTGGGGCATTGCCTGCATTTTAGGGACCGGCAGTAACAGTTGTTTGTTCAATGGCAAACACATTTTAGAAAATGTGCCTTCTGTTGGTTACCTGTGGGGCGACTATGGAAGCGGGGCGCAAATAGGAAAATATTTTATTCAGGCTTATTTTGAAGGAACGCTGCCAAAAGATCTTCACCATGATTTTGAACACGAAGGCTTTAACCGCGAATTAATTCTCAATGGCGTGTACAAGAGCGCCATGCCAAGCCGGTACCTGGCGTCCATTAATAGTTTTGTATGTAACCACACCACGCATTCTTTTATTAAAGAATTGTTACTTACCTGTTTTAATTCATTTTTTGTTCAGCAGGTTAATAAATACACCGATTCAAAAAAATACAAAGTGCATTCGGTTGGGTCCATAGCTTATTTTTATAAAGATATTTTCATACAGTCGGCAAAAGCAAATGGCTATGAAGTTGGCAATGTGGTGCGCTCGCCCATCGAAGGATTAATTGAATATCATTCTTCGAAAAAATAAGATGGTCTATTTTTTAATAGCCATTACTTCGCTCATTGCTTCTTTTCTTACTTTTTTTTCGGGCTTTGGCTTAGGCACGCTGTTACTGCCCGTGTTTGCCATTTATTATCCTTTGCCCGTGGCCGTGGCGCTTACAGCATGTGTGCACCTGTTAAATAATGTATTTAAACTCGCTCTCGTTTTTAAAAGCATTAACCTTAAGGTGGTATTGCGCTTTGGAATACCCTCTGTAATTGCGGCTTTCGCCGGTGCTTATTTATTAGGACAAATAAGTAAAGAAAATACAATTTTATATTCTTACAGCTTTATGAATATTAATTGCACCATTACCTGGCCAGGTGTAACAATTGGCTTTCTTATCATCATCTTCGCTATCATCGAACTTTCTAAGCAACTCTCATCCATCACTTTTAATTCGCACTTCTTAATCCCTGGTGGTTTACTGAGCGGATTCTTTGGCGGCTTAACCGGTCATCAGGGCGCTTTGCGAAGCGCTTTTTTATTGCGGTTAAATCTTGAGAAACAGGTTTTTATTGCTACCGGTGTTATGGTTGCCTGTCTTGTGGATGTGGTGAGGCTAAGTATGTATAGCAATTTTACTGTTTTAAAAAATCATGAAACTAATTATCCCTTGTTGGCGCTCGCTGTAGGTTCGGCATGGGTAGGAGCATTGATTGGAAACAAGTTGTTTAAAAAAACAAGCATTGGATTTTTTAAGTGGTTTGTTGGTTTATTTATGTTAGTTATGGGCATGCTGATAACATTTGGCGTTGTGAACTAAAAAAATAAATTCATTATTCAGTTATCCAAATTCGTGTAACGGGTGGGGTAAAAATCCGTAATTTAGTAATTGATGCTACGTAAACTTTTATTCTTAAGTTTTATTGAAGGCGCCGCTGTAATGGCAGCAGAGCTGTGCGGGGCAAAACTGTTATCGCCCATTTTCGGAAGCAGTTTGTATGTATGGGCATCTGTTATGGGAATAACTTTAGCTGCTCTTGCCCTCGGTTATTTTTTTGGCGGGCTCATCACACAACGCCCGGATCCTGCTAAAAAACTTTTCGGCATTTTAATGGCAGCGTCGCTTTTTTTAATTTTAATGCCGGTTATAAGTTATTATCTGGTGCCCCGCATTTCTTATATTTCTTTTTTTCCGGCAGTTGTTTTAAGCACCGTTAGTTTGCTTTTTTTTCCTGTATTTTTTCTGGGCGCTTCATCGCCTTTATTTATAGCGCTTCAATCAGATACAGAAAATCATGCAGGTAAGGTAAGTGGTGTTGTGTACGCGGTTTCTACCCTGGGAGGTATCCTCGCCACATTTATATGTGGTTTTTGGTTAATGCCTCTCATCGGCTTAAATTATACACTCTTAATTTTTGGAAGCCTTCTTTTTGTTAGTTCGCTTTTTGTTTTTAAAATTATTAAGGTGGCGCATTTGTTTTTATTGGCCGTGTTCGTTTACCTCAATTTGCAATTCACATTAAAAAAGAATTTATCGTTAATGGAATCCGACAGCATATTAGGTCATCTTGAAGTGAGGGATGTTGTAAGTAATGAACGCGCGGTTCGTCTGTTAACTATCAATAACATCATTCAAACAGAAATGGATCTTAAAACAAAAAAATCAGTATCAGGTTATATCGACCTGTTGGACACTTTGATACCTTATTCTACAGTTCCTTCAAGTGCTTTACTTGTTGGCCTTGGTGGTGGAAGCATTGCAAATTTGCTGGTTCAGAAAAATTCTAGGGTATGCGGGGTGGAGTTTGATGAGCGAATAATTAAGGCAGCAAAAGATTTCTTTTTTCTTGATAAAAGAATTAAAACAGTTTGTGAGGACGGCCGCTATTTTTTAAACCATTGTAAGGATAAATTTGACCTGATTGTTTTTGATGTTTATAAATCGGAAGAACAACCCGGCCATATCATCACCAGTGAAAGCCTTGAAAAAATTAAAAGTAATTTAAAACCAGGCGCCATCATGTATATTAACTGGCACGGATATAGTAATAAATTACTTGGCAAAGGCACTTCCATTCTTTATAATACGCTTGTTCATGCAGGTTTTAAAACTAAAGTCACTTCACTATCTAAAGATGAAAATCACAGAAACATTATTTTTATTGCTTGTCTGGAAGATTATCATAACGGGAAGGGAAAAGAAGATGTGTACTCAATAAAAAATGAGTTAGTCTTGACTGATTTGCTTAATACCGACGATAAACAGGTACTTGAAAAATATAATGCGGAGGCAAATAAAACCTGGAGAAATAATTATTTAAGGTTTTATCAGAATAATTAAAATGAAAAAAGTTTTAATTTTTATTTTAATAATACAGGCATGCTTTGCCCTGGCCCAGCAAGATTCTTTAAACCGCGAGCTTGTAAAAAACAACCGGTACTTCAGCTTTATTTATGATAATGATTTTTTCAGCGCTACTGATCGCTATTATACACAAGGCGTAATTGTAGAATTAGTAATGCCCTTTATTAAAAAATCACCTTTTTCAAAAACGCTTATAGGGCTTAACAAGAAAGCGCAAAATTATTATGGCTTACGGTTTGAGCAGGATTGTTTTACGCCCATTAGTATTCGGATTGATACACTTAACCGGCTCGAACGGCCTTACACCGGCACCTTTGTCATGCGTCATTTTCTGACCTCCATTGATCCGTTAATAAAAACACGCCTGGCTACACAACTTGATATCGGCATCATAGGACCATGCGCAAAATGTGAAGAAGAGCAAAAAGGAATTCATAAAGGTTTGGATAATATTGCACCTCTTGGCTGGGAGAATCAACTAAGCCAGGATGTTGTTTTAAATTATAATGTTTCTTTTGAAAAGGGAATAAGTTCACATAAGTATTTGGAACTGATAGCCTTCGCTGATGCCAGGGCCGGCACCTTGTATGATGACGCCGGTGGAGGTTTACATTTGCGTTTTGGCAAGATGAATTCTTATTTTAAACACTTGGGAGTTATAAAAAACGCGCAGGAAAATAAGCTTCAATTGTATTTTACGGTTAAAGCCAAAGGCAAAGCGGTGGGTTATAATGCCACTTTACAGGGCGGTCCTTTCAGTAACAGTATCCATACGATTGCGGCAGATAAGGTTACAAGGGGTGTGTTCTCATCGTACTTTAGTGTGGTATTAAACTACAAGAGATTAAGTATTGAGTATGCGCGTACTTATCTTACAAAAGAATTTGAAACCGGCGTAGATCATGGTTGGGGACGGTGTAATATTACCGTATGTTTTTAGAACAATTAAACAGAGCCGTAATATTATTTTTGTAAAAATCTAAGAATCGCAAGCGCTATAGGGTCCACCGTGGTTCCTGAATTACTTAATACCGCCACTGCGCAGTTTTTTTCTTTTATAAAACCACAAAAACTGCTTGAGCCATACGTTCCTCCATTATGCCATGTTAACGTATTACCTGATTTTGTCTTTAGAAGTTGCCAGCCCATGGCCATTTCGGTGCCTTTATTAAAAGTAGGTTGTTGTGATAATTTTAAGGCTTCATTTTTTTCGTCTATGTTTTTTTCAAGAAATGTGATCATGTCATTTATGGTTGACTTTAGTCCGCCTGCTGAGACCAACGCATTTAATTCCCAGGAAGGGGTCTCAGTTCCGCCCGCGTTATAGCCCTGCGCTAACAATGGTTCTTGTTCAGAATTTAAAATTACTCTCGTATTATTCAATAAATAAGGTTGACATATTTTAGCGGTAATTAATTCTTCAAAAGGTTTGCCATAAACATTTTCTAAAATAATACCCAATAACCCCATTCCTAAATTTGAGTACTCTGAAATGCTTCCCGGTTCGGTGGATAACTTAACATGTTCGAGATAAGAAAATAATAACTGACGACTATAATGTTTATACGGATTTAGCGGATCAAACTCTGCCTGATCCTTCAGATTTTCAGGAATACGCGGAAGGCCCGAAGTATGATTGGCTAAATGAATCAACTGAATGTAATGGTCAGATGTTTCAAGATTTGCATAGTTGCCTTTTGGCAGGTATAAGCGAATATCGTCAGTCGGCTTTACTTTTTTTTCAATGACAGCCTGCGCAAAGAGAATTCCGCAAAAAACTTTTGTCAGCGATCCTATTTCATAAATGGTGGAAGGCGACGGTGACTTTTTTGAACGGCGCTTAATTTCGCCATAATTATAAAAATATTTTTTTCCGTTTTGACTAATTCCAATGCTTAATCCACAGTTTTGCGGACTCTGCATATAATCCCGCACTACTTTGTCTATCATTGAATCCATACCATTTCGAAGCAGGTTATCTGAACCATATTCATTAATTTTTGTTTTGAATTGCGGCTCATCCGGTAAAAACTGAAGCAGATCGATCTGATTTGAATCATTTACATTAAGCCGCATTAATAGATCGTCGTTTGAAAAATGCATAAGGTAAAGCGAGTAGAGGTTTTCGTTTCTCAGAAATTCGAAATTTTTAATCTGGTGATGGTATAGGAAAATGTTTTTTTCCATAAAACCTGTAAACTCATCCCCGCTCATTTTACTTTTAAATGGCAAACTAAAAAAAGTATATATTTCGCTGTACTTTTTACTGTTGTAGCAATTTTTTATTTTACCGGCCATTTCAGTGTTTTCTGCCGTGTTTACCTGTGATTGCAGGGCTAAAAAAAACAGCAAAAAAACACTGAAAAATATTGATTTAAGCATCCTCTAAAATACTAAAAACATACTTTTTGAGTTAGGATATAAACCTTTATCTTTAAACAATAAATGAGAAGAAATTTTTTAGCCGCCATCTTGCTTTGTACTTTATTTAGTGTTGCACAGGACAAGGTAACGGACAAGCGCAACGCTTTGGTTACTATCCGCGGCAATGTTGGTATTCCGCGCGCGGTTAGCAGCCAAATGTTCAGGAACTGCTTCAGCGGTGTTTACGAGGCTAATTTAAGCGTTAACGTGAGGCTGGCCGGTAATTTTTTTATAGGTGTAGGGTATCAAAACTCCCATTTTCAAAACAACAAATTTTTAAAGTTCCAATACTTTAATGCGAGCGTGCCTTACAATACCCGTATTATGGCTCATGCGGGGTTTATTAAAATTGGTGTCGACAAATTTTTTAACTCTACCGCTTACATGAGTTATTCTTTAAATTCAGGATTAATGCAATTAAATTACCTGAACGTAAATGCAGATACCAGTCAGTTAAACCAGCCTTATGGTTTGCAGAGTTTTTCTACCCCTTATTTACAACCTGAAATGTCGGTTAATTTTATTGTGGATGAAAAACAAACCATGAGTCTTTCCATCATGCTTTCCTATACAACCCTTTTCAGCACCTTTGATCCTAAAGGACCACGGTTCAATCAGTTTGAAGAAATCAGCAAAAAAAACAACGGGTATAACATGAGTTGGTTTAATGTCGGATTTGGATTTACAGTGTTAATTAACAGAAAACAAAAAGGCTAAAATTATATTCAAAATATTTTTTGCAATACCAAAATCACCTAATTTTTAATATCAATGATAACTGCCGAAATGCCCGTAAAGTTTGACCGTAAAAAGCATAAGGACGAAACTTTACTTAAACTTTATAAAAATATTTTAAAACCGAGAATGATTGAAGAGAAGATGTTACTGCTTCTTCGTCAGGGTAGAATTTCAAAGTGGTTCAGCGGCATAGGTCAGGAAGCCATTTCCGTTGGAGTTGCTACTGCGTTAAATACAGATGAGTTTATTTTACCGATGCATCGTAATCTTGGTGTTTTTACAACACGTGAAATTCCGTTGAATCGTTTGTTTTCACAGTTTCAGGGTAAACCAAGCGGCTTTACAAAAGGGCGCGACCGTTCTTTTCATTTCGGGACCCAGGAATATAAAATTGTTGGTATGATCTCACACCTTGGTCCGCAGTTGGGCGTGGCTGATGGAATTGCGCTGGCTGATAAAATTAAAAAAAATAAAAAGGTTACGGTGGTTTTTAGCGGCGATGGCGGCGCCAGTGAAGGTGATTTCCATGAAAGCATAAATACAGCTGCCGTATGGGATCTCCCTGTAATTTTTATAATCGAGAATAACGGTTATGGTTTAAGTACACCAAGCAATGAACAGTTCAGATGCAAATCCTTTGCCGATAAGGCCATTGGGTACGGTATTGAAGGAATAACGGTTGATGGCAATAATGTTTTAAAAGTATATGAAACCGTAAAAAATTTAGCGGAAAGCATCCGCGAAAATCCTCGGCCTGTTTTACTTGAATGCGTTACCTTTCGTATGCGCGGGCATGAAGAGGCAAGCGGAACTAAATACGTTCCAAAAGAACTATTTGATGTGTGGGGAAGAAAAGATCCTGTAAGTACGTTTGAAAAATTTTTAATTTCAGAAGGCGTGCTTACTGAAGACATGATTGAAAAATCAAGGGCTGAGATTAAAAAAGAAATTGAAGGGGGATTGGAAATTGCTTTTGCTGAAAAATTGCCGCCGCCCGATACAGAAAAAGAAGTAAGCGAATTATTTAAACCGGTTGTTATTGAAGATACACAGCCTTCCGGCACCAAAACAAATATGCGGTTGATTGATGCTATCAGTAACGGTATGCGCCTTGCCATGCAAAAACATAAAAATCTTGTTTTAATGGGTCAGGATATTGCAGAGTATGGCGGTGTTTTTAAAATTACTGAAGGATTTGTTGAAGAGTTTGGAAAAGACCGCGTAAGAAATACGCCATTGTGCGAAAGCGCAATTTTAGGTACGGGCTTTGGCCTTAGTATCAATGGTCATAAGGCCATGGTTGAAATGCAGTTTGCCGATTTTGTAAGTGAAGGGATGACACAAATTGTAAACAACCTTGCCAAGAGTTATTACCGTTGGGAACAAAATGCCGACGTGGTGGTGCGTATGCCAACAGGGGCGGGTGTTGCAGCAGGTCCTTTTCACAGTCAAAGTAATGAAGCGTGGTTTTTTAAAACTCCGGGATTAAAAATAGCTTATCCGGCCTTTCCTTCCGACGCTAAGGGTTTATTGCTTGCTGCCTTTGAAGACCCGAATCCTGTTATGTTTTTTGAACATAAAGGCCTTTACAGAAGTATTAACGAAGATGTTCCGGATGAGTATTATACAATTCCATTTGGAAAAGCGCGCCTGGTGAAAGAAGGCGAAGATATTACCATCGTTACCTATGGATTAGGTGTTCACTGGGCTCTGGAGGCATTATCGGAAAACGAAACAATAAAGGCCGACCTGATAGATCTTAGAACTTTGGCGCCGTTGGATATTGAAACAATTTATGCCTCCGCTAAAAAAACCGGCCGGGTGATTGTGTTACATGAGGATACTTTAACCGGTGGAATAGGAGGGGAGATTGCTGCACTCATCACTGAAAATTGTTTTGAATATCTGGATGCTCCGGTAATGCGTGAAGGGAGCCTGGATACTCCGGTGCCAATGAACGCTGATCTTGAAATTAATTTTTTACCTAAAGAGCGTTTTAAAGAAAAATTAATGAAGCTAAAAAATTATTGATATGGAATTTATTGATCTTAGAAGTGATACTGTAACCCGACCAACCAAAGAGATGCTTGATTTTATGATGCATTCAAAAGTGGGCGATGATGTGTTCAATGAAGACCCCACCATTAACGAACTTGAAATGTATGCCGCTGAACTTTTTGGTAAGGAAGCTGCGTTATATTGTCCGAGTGGAACAATGACCAATCAGATTGCAATTAAAATTCATACGCAGCCCGGAGAAGAATTGGTATGCGATGTAAATTCGCATATTTATAATTATGAAGGTGGAGGAATTTCTTTTAACTCAGGGGTTCAGGCTAAATTGATAAATGGAGATGAAGGAAGGCTAACGGCTGAGCTTATTGAACCGCATATTAACCCTGACCTGGACTGGTTAACGCGAACCTCACTGGTGTCGCTTGAAAATACTGTGAACAGGGCAGGCGGAAGTTATTACACCTTAAAGGATATTAAACCTATCAGCGAACTTTGTAAATCAAAAGGACTTGCCCTGCATATGGATGGGGCCCGCATATTCAATGCATTGGCAGAAACAAATGGGTCGCCTCAGGAGATGGGAAAATATTTTGATACGATATCCATATGCTTATCAAAAGGTTTGGGAGCGCCGGTTGGTTCACTGTTGCTTGGCACAAGAGCACACATTAAGAAAGGTCGAAAGATTCGCAAGGTGCTTGGTGGTGGTATGCGCCAGGCCGGTTTTCTTGCCGCTGCGGGATTATACGCTTTAAAAAATAATTTAACGCGATTAAAAGAAGATCATAAAAAGGCGAAACAACTTGAGGCAGTTTTAAAAACGCTCCCGTATGTTGAATCCATTCTGCCAGTGTACACTAACATTATTATTTTTAATTTAAAAAAGGATAAGTATACCGGTGCTGAATTTGAAAAAAAGCTTTCTGAAAAAAACATTAAGATTGCTGCTTTTGGGAAACAAACTATTCGATTTGTAACGCATCTTGATTTTACTAATGAAATGCTGGAGCAAACGATAAAGGTTTTAAAAGGTATGTAATGTTTGGTACTTGGTCAGGCTTCGCTCCGCGCAGCCCGACATAACGGTTGTCACTCTGAGCGGAGTCGAAGAGTGGGTTCCGACAATTTAATCCTCCACCGGACCCTTGCCGTCTTTAAGAACGCTATTGACCAATCAACTTCAGCAAAAAGATTGCTTCGTCGTTTCTCCTCGCTAAGGCGTACTTGAAGCCGTCTTTGCGAGGGATAGCGAAACAATCTGCTCTAACCGATCAGCTCATGCTTCGACTCCGCTCAGCATTTCGCAGCTGATGTAGGTGCTAAGGCGCCCGAAGCCGATTGACATTTAGCTCTTCCGTGCCGTCGTCTTTGCGAGCGATAGCGAAGCAATCTGTTCTAACCGATAAGCTCATGCTTCGACTCCGCTCAGCATTTCGCAGCTGATGTAGGCGGTGAGGCTCCCGAAGCCGATTGACATTAGCTCTTCCATCGCGTCGTCTTTGCAGAGTGCAGCGAAGCAATCTGTTCTAACCGATAAGCTCATGCTTCGACTCCGCTCAGCATTTCGCAGCCGATATTAGCGATTGAGGATCCCGAAGCCAATTGACATTTAGCTCTTCCGTCGCGTCGTCTTTGTGAGTGCAGCGAAGCAATCTGTTCTAACCGGTAAGCTCATGCTTCGACTCCGCTCAGCATTTCGCAGCTGATGTAGGCGGTGAGGCTCCCGAAGCCGATTGACATTAGCTCTTCCATCGCGTCGTCTTTGCGAGTGCAGCGAAGCAATCTGTTCTAACCGATCAGCTCATGCTTCGACTCCGCTCAGCATTTCGAGCTAATGTAGGTGGTGAGGCTCCCGAAACCAATTGACAATTAGCTCTTCCGTGCCGACGTCTTTGCGAGCGATAGCGAAGCAATCTGTTCTCACAGATAAGCTCATGCTTCGACTCCGCTCAGCATTTCGCAGCTGATGTAGGTGCTAAGGCTCCCGAAGCCAATTGACATTTAGCTCTTCCGTGCCGTCGTCTTTGCGAGGATAGCGAAGCAATCTGTTCTAACCGATAAGCTCATGCTTCGACTCCGCTCAGCATTTCGCAGCCGATATTAGCGA
Organism: Bacteroidota bacterium; assembly: GCA_025963735.1. GTDB lineage: Bacteria > Bacteroidota > Bacteroidia > B-17B0 > Aurantibacillaceae > Aurantibacillus. Next base: position 25,804 of record JAOQAF010000203.1, on the reverse strand, counting down.
TTGAGGATCCCGAAGCCGATTGACATTAGCTCTTCCGTCACGTCGTCTTTGCGAGTGCAGCGAAGCAATCTGTTCTAACCGATAAGCTCATGCCTCGACTCTATTCAGCCGCATAGTATCTATCTTGCGTCAATGATGAAGTAATATACTTCAGTGAAAGATTGCTTTGTCGTTCCTCCTCGCAACGACCGTATAGAAACCGGCGAGAAAGAATAAGTAAATGTTTACCAAATCCCGAAATTACTTTGCATCATCCCCTTGAACCACTTTTCTTTACCATACCTTTTTGTCATTTCTGCTTTTAATTCAGGAATAGTATAGATTTTTTTCTTTTTTGGTGGGATAAGATTTATTGCCGCAGGTTGAATGATCTCCACTTTTTTTGCAAAGTAAACCACCCCGCCGTCTTCAGTGGCAATGCCCAGTATAGTTCCCGGTAATCCGTTAAAGCTTTCCGGACCGGTTGGTGTAATAATGTCATAACTGAACCATGCATAAATTCTGGTTGTATCATTAGCCTGCCACATGGCCTTGCGGCAAATATAACCCGCAATTTTACGGGTGCTTGGTGTGATCTTCCATTTACGTTTAAACAAACTGTCGGTAAGATGTAATTCTTCCCCCCACAGGTTTTTTATCAGGTAACGTTTACGGGAATTTAAATTTTGATATACCGTGTTTTTTGAAGTTGCCCATTCATTGCTCTCCCGCAAATCGCTTTCCTGGGGCTTAAACACGGAACAGGTATCATTAAACAGCAATTCAAAATAATCTGTTTTAATTTTGTCTTCTTCTCTAAGCCACCTTTGTACGTCGTCGCCTTTAAACTTCTTATACAAATTGGTTTTGCGTTCAAAGGTTATTTTTGCCGCTCTGATCTGTGCGTTTATTTTTATAGTTGACAACAGAAAAATAAAAATTATTAATCTAATCATTACCGCCATCCTCCTCTTTTTTTTCTTTGTTGCTGTTAAATTTAAAAATTAACCGGAGTAAAAAATAACGCTTTATAACCTGTGTTTTCATATCCACAATTTTGTTTGCCTGTACAGTGCGCGTATTACTAATGTTCTGGTTGAGTATATCATTTCCTTCAACTGAAATAATAAAATTTTCTTTTTTAAAAAAGCTTTTGCTTATTTGAGCGTTGAGAATAAAATAATTTATATTGTATCCAACAGCCCGGTTGCCGTTATTCGTATAATCTCCATCAGTAGATAATCTTAAACCTTTTGGCAATTTAGCAGTTAAATGTCCGGTAAGATCATAAGAATAGTAGGGTTGATTTGAACTTAAACTGATCGTTTGCTTTGGAATACTATAACTGAAATTACCGCCAATGCCAATTTCTAAAAAGTCCACTATTTTTTCAAATGTAATTCCGGGATCGGCGCTTAATAATTGAGTTATGTTTTTTTGATCGTTAACAAAGCTCACGCTGTTATTAAAACTTCCGTTAAAGTTGTACATGATTTTCATCCACCTGTTTAAAACAGGAAAACCACCGCCACAATATAAACTTCCCGAATAGTTTCCATTTACATTTACAGGTGTTGTGATGGAGCGGCCATATGCGTCAAAACTCGTTTTATCATTGATTTCGTTTGATACCCCATTGTATTGTGATCCGGCATAAAAATCAACATCGCTTATTCCTTTATACATCGAATAGTCCATTGACAGGTTATTACTGAACTCAGGACGTAACGCAGGGTTACCAATGCTTATCGTGTTAGGATCGGTATTGTCTACCACCGGTTGAAGCTGTTGCAGATCGGGTTGCTGTGCGTTTGTCGTATATCTAACGGTAAAGTTTGATCCCTGGTTGATTCTGTAATTAAAGTTTGCAAACGGTAAAATATTATTAAAGTTCGAACTTAATTTTTGTGCTTTGGTAACGTTAATGTTTTCCTGATAAATGTTTCTATAATTAACGCCAAAACTTATTTTATATTTTTTTACATCATAAATAAATCGTGTCCCAAGGCGTTGTGATACCCTGGTATTCCTGAAGTCATTCGATTGGGTTGGATTTAATATATCATAGGCCTGACCGTTAAAGTCGAGCGTTTTTCGGTTACTGTTGTTTTGATTGTGCGTTATTCCGTAACTGAACTCTGTTTTTATTTTTTTGGTCCATGGTTCAAGATAAACAAGGGTTGCATTTTGTTCGAGCCTGTAATTTGTAACAGTGCGTTTTTGAAGAATAGAAGAGTCGGCAAACTGGCCCTTAAAATACCTGAAGCTTGTATTTAAATTATTACGAGAAGTAGAGTTATAATAAGACGGCTGATAACTCAATGATAAATTGCGATCTTTTTTCATAAAATTGCGGTTTAACCTCACTTGCAAATTCGCATCCATGGTTTCTGAATTTCCTGTATTAAGTATCGTGGTTTGTCTTGTTAATTCATTGTTCTGTGAAATAAAGTCGTCATTTTTTAAATTGTTATTAGTTCCTGTACTGTAATTTATCCGTGGACGAATGGTTATATCTGTTAAAGAATCTATTTTTTGATTTAACCTGAAATTTAAATTATGCGTTTGTTTAAATGTTTCATTCTTTATTTCCTGTGCATTTGAATAACTGGTGTCCTGCAAAAAAAACTGAGTATTAGTTTCCTGTCCGGCAATCAATTGATTTTGCTGAAACGTGTAATCTGAATTAACTTTCGTATTCTTTCCGATCTTATCATTAAAATAAAATCCTGATTTTAATGTTTGCGGTACTCCGGTTCCGCCACTGCCGCCTCCCTCATTGTTTAAGCCATATTGGTTGGCCTCGCTCCATCCAAAGGCCTGCTTAGGGGTATTAGCAAACAATCCGAACAGCGAAAATTTCCGGTTGTTTTTAAATTTATTTACAAGAACATCGTTTTCATAAAATTTTTTGGCATCGGTGGCAGCCGAAACTTTTCCAAAGTAGCCTTTCTTTGAATCTTCTTTCAATTTAAGGTTTACAATCTTTACGGTTTCTTCGCCGCCGCTTTCAGTATTTTCATTTTTTTTATCGTACACCTGAACCGTTTCAACAGTGTTAGCATTTAAATTTTTTGTTGCAATGGTGGGATCGCTTCCGAAAAATTCATCCCCATCAACCAGCACCTGGTCCACCACTTTTCCCTGAATAGTTATTTTGCCCGCGGCATCAACTTTTAAACCCGGGAGTTTTTTCAGGAGATCTTCAACGGTTGCGTTTTGTTTTAGTTTAAATGAATCGGCTGTAAACTGAAGTGTATCACCTTTATAATACATTTTTTCTTTGTAAGCTATTACTTCAATTTCATTTAGTTCAACCGATTTAGAAGGCAACAAAACGTTCTTAAAATTAAGAACGCTGTCATTTTTTTCGGGGACAAGCAGATATGTTTTGTCGTTAAAATTGGGATGCGAAATAATAACGATATAAGTGTCTAAGGGTATTTTAATTGGCGTGAAAATTCCTGCTGAATTCGTTCTGGTGTAATTAACAAGGGTGCTGTCAGAGAACTTTATCACCATCATTAAAACATTGGGTAGTTTTTGTCCCGCGAGTGTATCGTTAATATTTCCTGTAAGTTTAAGTGTTTGACAAAAAGAGGAAGCACTCAATAATAAGAGAAATATAAGAAGCGTCTTTTTGAACATTAAAAAGTGATATGATACAAAGATTTAAAAAGCTTATTTACTGGCATCGTTTTTTCTTTTTTTTTCGTAAATTTAAACAATGCTTCTTTATCTTAACGAAAGTAAACTTTCATCGCAAACTATTGATCAAATTGTAAAATGTTTAAAAGACGGAGGCGTGATCATTTATCCTACCGATACCGTTTATGCATTAGGCGGTGATATTACAAGTGTAAAAGCAATTGAACGGATCTGTAAATTAAAAGGTATCAAACCCGAAAAGGCGAACTTTTCTTTTGTGTGCAGTAACCTCAGTCATCTTTCAGAATATACCAAGGCAATTCCGAATAACGTATTCAGAATAATGAAAAGGGCCCTGCCGGGACCATATACCTTTATTCTGGAGGCAAATAATAATGTTCCTAAATTATTGAAACAGGATAGAAAGACCATTGGAATTCGTGTACCATTAAATTTTATTTGCAGAGAAATTGTTGAAGCTCTTGGGAATCCGATCATCTCTACGAGTTTGCATGATAACAGCGATGATATTTTAGAATATTTTGCCGATCCGGAGGTTATTCACCGTCAGTACCGGGATTTAGTGGATCTTGTAATTGACGGAGGGTTCGGTAATATTTATCCTTCCACGGTTATTGATTGCAGTGGCGAAGAAATAAAGGTAGTGCGCGAAGGTTTGGGAAGTCTTGATATTTTAAACTAGTATAGGCTTTTACTCTAGCTTAATTATTTAAATAAAAAACTTTGAATTGCCAGTTCATATCCTTGCAGGCCAAACCCTGAAATGCTTCCCGCGCAATTTTTTCCTAAAAAGGATACGTGCCTGAAATCTTCACGGGCAAAAATATTTGAAATATGTACTTCAACAACCGGTGTTGTGATTGCCGCAACAGCATCGGCAATTGCCACCGAGGTATGGGTATAAGCGCCCGCATTTAATATAATGCCCTCAGAGCTAAAGCCTGATTGATGAAGTTTATTTATTATTTCGCCTTCAACATTGCTTTGAAAATAATCAATGGTTACACTTTTGTATTTTATTTTTAAACGTGTAAGAAAATCTTCAAAGCTTAAATCTCCATAGATTTCCGTTTCACGTTTTCCTAAAAGGTTTAAATTTGGTCCATTAATAATTACTAAATTCATACTGTGAAAATACGGGTAATTTTAATAATGTGTTTTATTTGTATACGGGTTTTATTACCTGCTCAAAAAACAGCTATTAAAAATAATACTATTTATTTTTTGTCTTCTATTTTTGTTGAAAGTAAAAAAAATTCACTCGCTAAAGACCAGGGACATATTGTATTTAATACCAAAATTAACACTGCGGCCTGCTTTACTTCATGTAATTTTATTCAGTTAAATTATTCAATAAAAAAGCAGGAGTTGATATTTAAAACTATTAATCCCGGAACGGATGTTTGTCCGGACCCATTAATTAACCTCGAAGAAGATTTTAAAAGTTTACTGTCCCAGGTATCTTCTTATAAATGTATTGGTAAAGACCTCATATTTTTTCGAAACACAGATACGTTAATGATGTTTTACGAAAGAGAATTCAGTAAGAATTAATTCACAAAACAAATTTTACGTTTCTGCATTTAAATAACCATGTATACCTGGAATACATATTATACAAGGTTTAAGCAATATTTATTACTTGAAAGATCTTTATCAAAAAACTCAATTGAGGCTTATACCGATGATATAAAAAAACTGGAATCTTATTCAGAATCTTTTCTGCAGCACCAGGCTCCCGATAAATTTACTTACAAGCAATTAACTCATTTTGTTGAGTGGATTGCCTCACATAACTTTTCGCCACCTACTCAGGCGCGTATAATATCAGGTGTAAAAGCTTTTTATAAATTTTTGGTTATAGAAAATGATTTGAAGGACAGTCCTGCAGAGCTTTTGGATACACCTAAAACAACCCGTAAACTTCCTGTTTTTTTAAGCGTTGAAGAAATTGATAAAATGCTGGCTTGTATCGACCGAAGCACACCGGAAGGAGAACGGAATGTGAGCATGCTCGAAACCCTTTACAGTTGTGGGCTTAGAGTTAGCGAGCTTGTTAATTTAAAAATAAGTAATCTGCACTTAAAGGACGATTATATTCAGGTGGAGGGTAAAGGAAGTAAAGAGCGCCTGGTACCAATTGGTGATAATGCGCGGAAACTTATTTTAAATTACTTGGATAATGTTCGGAATAAAATTCCGTTGAAGAAAGGCAATGAAGATGTGGTTTATCTGAACAGAAGAGGCTCAAAGTTATCGCGGGTTATGGTTTTTTACATTATCAAGGATCTTGCTGAAAAGGCGGAAATAAAAAAAGTTTTAAGTCCTCATTCCTTTCGTCATTCTTTTGCAACACACCTGGTGGAAGGAGGCGCCGATTTACGGGCGGTACAGGAAATGCTCGGCCATGAAAGCATTACTACCACTGAAATTTATACGCATATCGACAGGCAATTTCTGAGGGATAATATCCTGAGTTATCATCCCAGGAACCGAAAAAAATAAACTTAAAATAAATTATAGTATTCTTTACAGGAGAAATATTTAAACGGCCTGGAAAATTGGAGCAGCCGGGCCCTTTGCTCAAGCTCATCCTGATTTTTGAACTCTTCAGAAGCTCCATCTGAAAAATTAAAAATCACAAAAGAAGTATCTTTGTTTTTAGAAATTGTTTTAGCAATGAATAAATTTTTATCAAAAGTAAATTCTGCAACATTTTTAAGAGTACACTCTTTTTCTCCGTTATCGTTCACGTTAAACTGCTCTACATCCTTTTCGTTATAAAGTACTCCGTTTGCCAGAATGCTTTCACAGTGTAAGGAGTAAGGATACCTTAAAGGCATTCTGTAATAATCGCGGAAACCAAGATAATTATAAAATTGCGGGGGAACGGAGTGATTAAATTCACGCGGTTCAATGAGCTTTAAATAATGTATTTGCTGTGAGTTTACACTGTCGGCCAGATTATAATCTTTGTAACTGAGGCTGTCATTTATGCCGTATGGTACCTGGAAACGTTCGGTAAATTTTTGAGCGCCTTTAACGGATCTGTCCACTGCGAAGTAAACTGATAAAGTTAACCCAACAAGTGAGGTTACAAAAATGCATAACCATATGAATTTGTTTTTACCTGAATTAGCAAATGAAATAATGGTAAATACAACTGAAACCAGGGTGAGTATACCGAAAAGTATACTTAACAAAATGCAGATTATAACCGCGCCCATTTACTTTATAAAGGAATATTACCGTGTTTTTTCTTAGGCAGTTTATCCACTTTATTTTCAAGCATTTTAAAGGCCCTGATCAGTTTAATTCGTGTTTCGGATGGTTTTATCACTTCATCTACAAAGCCTCTTTCTGCAGCGCGGTAAGGGTTGGCAAACATAGTCTGATATTCGTTCTCTTTTTCTTTCCACTTTTCGTTCTTATCTTTCGCAGCAGAAATTTCTCCTTTAAAAATTATTTCGGCCGCACCTTTTGCCCCCATAACCGCTATTTCAGCACTTGGCCAGGCATAATTCATGTCGGCACCAATATGTTTGCTGTTCATAACATCATAAGCTCCACCATACGCTTTACGCGTTATCACTGTTATCCGTGGAACTGTAGCTTCACTGAACGCATATAATAATTTAGCTCCGTTAGTGATAATAGCATTCCATTCCTGATCGGTACCGGGTAAAAACCCTGGTACATCTTCAAATACCAGTAAAGGAATATTAAATGAATCGCAGAAGCGAACAAATCTTGCAGCTTTTGTAGATGAATGAATATCAAGCACACCTGCAAGTACAGCGGGCTGGTTGGCAACAATACCAATGCTGCGTCCTGCAAGCCGTCCAAAACCTACCACAATGTTTTCAGCGAATAATTTATGAACCTCCAGAAAAGAGCTGTCGTCAATAACCTGCTCAATTACTTCCCTGATGTCGTATGGCTGATTGGCATTAACCGGAATGATGGAATTTAAGCCTTCACGCTCTTCATTGCCCGTTTCATAAGGCAGACCAGGGGCCTCTTCTTCGCAATTCTGTGGCATGTAACTAAGCAACTGTTTCAGGTAACTGATGGTTTCAATTTCGTTTGCACACGCAAAATGCGTAACCCCGCTTTTGGTCGCGTGGGTATGCGCTCCGCCAAGCTCTTCACTTGTTACTTCTTCATGTGTAACGGTTTTAACAACATTCGGACCTGTTACAAACATATAGCTGGTGTGTTCAACCATTAAAATAAAATCTGTCATGGCTGGGCTGTAAACTGCTCCGCCGGCACAAGGACCCATGATGGCGGAAAGTTGCGGAATAACACCGCTGCTTCTTACATTCCGGTAAAAAATATCGGCATATCCACCTAAAGAAACTACGCCTTCTTGGATACGTGCGCCTCCGCTGTCGTTTAATCCTATAACAGGTGCGCCATTTTTCATGGCAAGATCCATTATTTTGCAAATTTTTTCTGCATGAGTTTCACTCAGGCTTCCCCCAAATACCGTGAAATCCTGTGAGAAAACATAAACCAATCTGCCTGCAATAGTTCCGTATCCGGTTACAACACCATCTCCCGGATATTTTTCCTTATCAAGTCCGAAATCGTTACTGCGGTGTTGTACCAGCATGCCAATTTCTTCAAAAGAACCTTCGTCCATTAAAAAATGAATACGTTCGCGGGCCGTTAGTTTACCTTTTTTATGTTGCGCTTCAATTCGTTTTTCACCTCCGCCTAAAAGAGCCTCCGCTTTTTTAAGTTCTAATGTTTTTATTTTATCGTTCATGAGTTAAAATCTTGGTTATATTCTTTAAACGAAGAACCACCGGTCCTTTGTCATTTGTACATTCTGTAAATTTATTATTAAATTCAGAAACCGTAAAAATTAATTAAGAATTAAGATGATTTTTTAATTGTTGTCATCCTTGTATATTATAAGGATGTAATAATGGTTTGTTTTAAAAAGTAAAACCGGTTATTCAAATCTTAAACTTTCTATGGGATCGAGCTGGGATGCGCGCTTAGCCGGAATATAACCGCTCAGTAATCCTACAACAATACAAATAATAACTCCTGTAATGATCCAGAACCAGGGAACGAAAAAACCGGTATTTAGGGCAAAACTTATTATATTACCTATTACAATTCCCAAAAAAATTCCGAAAAGCCCACCCATAACACAGATGACAACGCTTTCAATCAAAAATTGATTTTTAATTGCTTTTTGTGTTGCTCCCATTGCTTTACGTATGCCTATTTCGCGGGTTCGTTCCGTAACGCTTACAAGCATAATGTTCATGAGACCGATTGCCGCGCCCAGTAAAGTAATTAACCCAATTATGGTGGCACCCACAGTTACCTTTTTGAGATTGCCTATCAGCAACATGGCCAGATTATCTGATTTAACAACATCAAAATCTTCAGTGCCTCCTAAAGGAATCTTTCTGATTTTCCGGAAAGCACCTTTGGCTTCATTTAAAATAATATTTAAGAGCTGACTGTTGCGCGATAAAACATTAATTGTAAAACTCATATCAGGTTTTCCGAAGTATTGTCTTGCGTTTGTGAGAGGAATGATACATAATTTATCGCCTCCAAAACCGGCGCCGTTACCTTTGGTTTTTAAAACCCCTATAACTTTGTATCGCGAGGCTCCGATTTTTATAAATTTATCAATGGGGTCTGTTTCAGAAAATAAACTGGTGGCAATTTCTTTTCCAAGAATAACCATGTTGGCACCGCTGGTAATTTCATTGGAGTTAAAGTTTCTTCCATTATCTAATTCATACCCTGCAGTTAAAATATAATTTTCATCACTGCCAAAGACCTGAATATTGGGATTTGTTTTTTTATTGTTGTATTTAATTCGCGCATTAAAACTTGCGAGAGTTGAAACTGAAGTGATAACGGGAAAAGTGAATTCTTTTTTAAATCGCAGCGCTTCCTGATAAGTTATAGGTTCATAAGCCCTGGCTTTTTTACCTTTTCGTCCCACCTTAATATTTACCTCTGCGTTTCTGATCGTAAACGTATTAGCCCCCATGCTTGTAAAATTATTATTAATGCCATTTTTAATGGCGTCAATGGCTGATAGAATACCTACCAGCGCCATAATGCCAATACTGATAATAAGCATGGTAATAACGGCCCTAAGCCTGTTCGCCCGGATTGAATCGAGGGAAATTGAAATATTTTCTTTTAATAAAATCTAAATAAAGGTAAGATTATGTTATGGAAGATTTGAATTTAAATTGGGGATTGATATCAAATAAAATTTATTATATCTGTTGATTTTTAGTAAAAAATCTACTGTATAAACATTCATTTCTCATTCTTCATTAATTTGTATATTTAAATACAAAATCCCCATGGAAATATTTTTGCTTTTTGTTTTGATTGCCCTGGTAATCATTTTTCATTCCACTTACCGTTCAAAGTTTAAAAAACTTCACGATCATATCAATCATTTGCAACGAGAACTTGTAAAGGTTATAAAGGACGCTGAACTTAAAACAGCTGCCCCGGAGAACATTACTTCCACTGTAACACCGGAAAAAATAATACCTGCTGAAAAAGAAATAACACCGCCTGTTATTAAGGAAGAAGAGATAACAGTTGAAAAAAATAAAGAGGTAGTTCCACCTGAAATTATTAATGTTAAGGAAGAGATTACAAAGGAACCGGACAAGAATCCTGTGATAGAAAAAACAGAAAAGCATTTAAACCCGCCGCCCATTCTTATCCCACAACCTTCTTTCTGGGCCAGGTTTAAAGACCGTAATCCGGATCTTGAGAAATTTATCGGTGAAAATCTTTTAAGTAAAATTGCCATAACAATTTTGGTTTTGGGCATCGCTTTTTTTGTGAAGTATGCAATTGATCAAAATTGGATTAACGAGACCGCGCGCGTAGGAATAGGCGTACTTTGTGGAAGTATTATAATGGGTTTCGCTCATAAATTACGGTTAAAATTCAAGCCTTTTAGTTCTGTGCTTGTAGCCGGGGCCATTGCTATTTATTATTTTACCATTGCCATCGGCTTTCATCAGTACCATCTGTTTTCTCAAACCGTTGCCTTCGCCATCATGTTTGTTATAACAGGTTTTAGTGTTTTTATTTCGGTTGCTTACAACAGAATGGAACTTGCCGCACTGTCACTTACCGGAGGTTTCGCGGTACCTTTTATGCTGAGCACTGGTCAGGGTAATTACCAGGTTTTGTTTACCTACATCCTGATTTTAGATGCCGGCATGCTTGTATTGGCGTACATTAAAAAATGGAACCTTATAAATATTCTTTCCTATGCTTTTACTGTTATTCTGTATTCAGCGTGGTTAGGTACAAAGGTTATTCACGAAAGCTTTGCGCCTTATGCCGGGGCTTTTGTTTTCGGATTAATATTTTATTTGGTTTTTGTTCTTATGAACGTAATCAATAATATTAAATCAAAAAAACCTTTCAGTTATATTGAGTTGATTATTCTTATAAGTAACACCTTTGTTTTTTACGCTTCCGGAATGCTGGTTTTAAAAGAATGGCATCCTGAATTTAAAGGTGTTTATACCATTGTAATGGCACTGTTTAATTTTATGTTAGGGGTTATTTTATATAAATTTTTTAAAGCGGATAAAAAACTGGTTTACCTGTTGATAGGCATGACCCTGACGCTTGCAACGCTTGCCGCGCCGGTACAGTTAACCGGAAATTACATTACACTATTCTGGGGTGCCGAGGTGGTGTTGCTGATCTGGTTATCACAACGCTCGCAATTAAAAGCGTTTAAGTTCGCCTCTGTTGTGGTAGCTTTTTTGATGTTTTTTAGTTTATTAATGGATTACGGGAATGTTTATGGATACAATCCTGAAGGTTTAAACCCTGTGTGGAATAAAGGATTTATTACCGGAATAGCCAGTGCTGTTTTTCTTTTTGCAGGTGCTTATTTTTTAATTAAAGAAAAAAAGGATGGTTTAATTTTTTCAGGGATTAATCCAAAAGTATATGCAAGCGTTCTAAAGATTGCGGGAATTTTTATCCTGTATCTTACAGGTTTTCTGGAGATTCATCAGCAAAGCACTTATTATCTTTATTCTTCTGATTCAGTAGTAAGCATTTCTGCATTCTACCACATTACATTTACTTCGTTGCTTGGAATTTTATTATTAAACAGGTATACTCCGGCAAATAATTTGGTATCATTTGTGTTATTGTCAATAAATCTTATTTATTACATGTTTGTATTTTCAATTGCGCCTTATCATGAATTACAGGAGAGGTGCAGGGCCGAACATCAGTGTTATTTAGGATACCTCGTGCACTTTATAGCACTGTTAGGCATTGCAGTTCAAGCACTATTTATTGGAAAAAAAGCCATTAAGTATTCAAACTTTGTTTCTGCATCAAAATCGGTTTTAATATGGATTGTGGGTTTGTTAACCATTTATATTTTAAGTAATGAGGTCATTCTTGATGTCTTAACTATAAAATTAAATTCTTTTACCAGAACAGATGAATATGAAGTAGTGGATAATGTGTATACTTATATACATACCCAGGTAATTAAAGTAGCTTTACCAATTTTATGGGGAAGTATTGCATTTGCATTTTTAAGTTTAGGAATTAAATACCAGTTAAAGCAATTGCGGATTATTAGCCTTGTGTTACTTGCTGTAACGCTTGTTAAACTATTTACATACGATATTAATGATGTAAGTGAGGCCGGCAAAATAATCGCGTTTATAATTTTAGGTGTTGTTTTATTAATAATGTCATTCATGTATCAAAAAATTAAGGCGCTCATTTTAAGCGAAGAAACGCCCTCTAATGAAAACATTGATCTTAAACCCTAACTGATGAAAAAAGTACTGATTAAATTATTGCTGTTTGTTTGTTTTTTTGGAACTGCGCAGAACTTTACGCACAGTTTGTCAATCTCGGCTAAGAATAGCGGCCTGCAAGCCCTGGCAGTGCCCCCGGATCTTAAAAATGAAGCTTCAACGTCTTTTAACGATGTAAGGATCTATGATAAAGATCACAATGAAGTTCCTTATTTTACGGTGAATGAATCATTCAATTATCCTTCTTCTGATTTTAAAGAATATACCATCAGCGATAAAGAAATTGGTAAGGGGCGTTTTACAAGTTTCATCGTTTTAAATCCTGATAAAAAAGCAATGCAGAATATTGTGTTGTGCACCGCAAACTCCGATGCCGTTAAGTTGTGCGATGTAGTGGGCAGCGATGATAAAAAACAATGGTTTTCAGTGAGCGATCATATATTAATGTACAATCTTTTTGATGAACAATCGGTAAACGCTTATCGCACCATGTCGTTTCCGCTGGTTAATTATAAATATATTAAAATAGTCATAAATGATTTGCATACACTTCCATTAAATATTTTAAAAGTTGGTTATTTTGAAGGAGCCATTAGTGCCGGTAGATTAAATGAGCTAAAACCATTAACGGAAAAAATCAAAGTAAATAAACCAGAAAAAACCAGTACGTTGGTGTATGTTTTCAAAAACAACACAATCATAGATAATATTAATTTTAAAATAAAAGCGCCTAATTATTTTAAACGCCAGGCCCGGATCTGTGTTAACCGGACTAAAACTGTTAAGCGTGTTGAGAAACGTTACAGGGAAATTGTTTTTGAATTTGAATTGAATTCTAATACCAACAATAGTTTTGATTTGAGCGGGTTCAGGGAAAAAGAATTTGAGATTGAAATAAGTAATGCCGATAACCCACCACTTCAATTTGAAACTGTGGAATTCAGGCAATTACAAACTTACCTGGTAGCTGATTTTAACGCTAAGGAAAGCTATACTCTTTTTGCGGGGGATAAAAAACTGAATGTTCCAAATTACGATATTGCTCATTTTAAAAATAAGATCTCACAATTTGTTCCAACACTTGAAGTGAGTGAACTGCACCCAATTCATATAGCGGAAGCACAAATTATTGGTTCCACAGATAAAAAAATGTGGCAGGAGCCCTGGTTCATGTGGGTATGTATTGCCCTGGCGTCTTTCTTTTTATTTCTTTTTTCGATAAGGATCTTAAAAGACATGAAGAAAGAAGATTAAGTGGTTCACTCTTCGACTACGATCACTCTTCGACTACGATCACTCTTCGACTACGCTCACTCTTCGACTACGCTCAGAGTGACGGGTTGAGTTGGTGGCGGAGTCTCTCAAAGCCACTTCAATATACACCTCACTGCTACTCTCAATCAACTTTGCGAGCGACAACGAAGTAATCTGATTACGATCGCGGCCAATAGAATAACGTTTGACCCTTCGACTGCACTCACTCTTCAACTACGCTCAGAGTGACGGGGTAAGTTAGTGGCGGAGTCTCTCAAAGCCACTTCAATATTCCAACCCCACTGATACTCTGAGTCGTCTTTGCGAGCGACAGCGAAGCAATTTGATTTACGATTCGCCATAAACTCCGCATGATAAAATTCTATTTATAAATTTCTTTTTTTGCTGCAAGCAGCGTATTCTTTAATAAGCTCGCAATGGTCATAGGCCCTACACCTCCCGGAACAGGAGTAATGAAACTGCATTTCTGAGAGACCTCGTCAAATTTAACATCTCCTTTCAATTTAAAGCCTGTTTTTGAATCAAGACTAGCAACACGGGTGGTGCCAACATCAATTACAACGGCGCCTTCTTTAACCATATCCGCGGTTATAAAATCAGGACTTCCAAGCGCGCAAATTAAAATGTCAGCGGTTTTTGTATACGATTTAAGGTTTTCAGTTTTACTGTGACACAGTGTAACGGTGCAATTTCCGAGAGCCGTATTTTTTGCCATTAAAATACTCATGGGCGAACCAACGATATGGCTCCGGCCAACAACTACGCAGTGCTTACCGCTGGTTTCAATTTCATATTTACGTAATAGGTGAACAATTCCGTAAGGCGTTGCGCTTACATAACAGGGAAGATTTAAAACCATTCTTCCCACATTGATTGGATGGAACCCATCCACATCTTTGCTTGGTAATACAGCTTCAAGAATTTTATGTTCATTGATATGACGGGGTAGGGGCAGTTGGACGATAAAACCATCCACATCCGGGTCGGCGTTTAATTCGTGAACCGTTAGTAGTAATTTTTCTTCGGTTACATGTTCGGGGTGTCGCACAAAAGTAGATTTGAAACCTACACGTTCACAGGCTTTTATTTTAGCCGCTACATAGGTTTCGCTGCCTCCGTCACTGCCAACCAATACCGCAGCCAGGTGAGGCTGTTTTTTTCCTTCGCTTATCAGTTGTTTTACTTCTTTTGCAATTTCATCCTGCAGTTGAAGAGATATTTTTTTTCCGTCGATTAAATTCATAGCCACTAATTACACTGATTTCTCAGATTAAAAACGCCGGAGAGTAGCAGATCTGTGTAATCTGCGCCATCTGCGGCTTAAAGCTTACTTCGGCCCGCCCATCATACCCTTAGGCATACTTCGCATTAATTTGGCCATCGCATTCTTATCGTTCATCATGCGCATCATTTTGCGTGTATCTTCAAACTGCTTTAAAAGTTTATTTACTTCCTGAACGCCTTGTCCGCTGCCTTTCGCTATACGCTGCCTGCGTGAACCATTAATTAACTCCGGCTTGCTGCGTTCTTCAGCCGTCATACTAAAAATAATAGCTTCTATTCCTTTAAACGCGTTATCATCAATATCCATGTCCTTTACCGCTTTGCCAATTCCAGGTATCATTCCCACCAGATCTTTTACATTTCCCATTTTTTTGATCTGCTGAAGCTGACTTAAAAAGTCATTGAAATCAAATTTATTGTTGGCAATTTTCTTGCTTAATTTTCTCGCTTCTTCTTCGTTAAATTGTTCCTGCGCACGTTCAACAAGTGTTACAACGTCACCCATGCCTAAGATCCTGTCTGCCATCCGTTCAGGATAGAACACATCCAGGGCTTCCATTTTTTCGCCGGTACCAATAAACTTTATCGGTTTATTTACAACGCTCTTAATAGAAAGCGCTGCACCCCCACGGGTATCTCCATCTAATTTGGTTAAGATAACTCCATCGAAATTTAAACGGTCGTTAAAAGTTTTAGCAGTGTTTACCGCATCCTGACCGGTCATACTATCCACCACAAAAAGAACCTCGTTTGGTTTTACCGCAGCTTTCAAATCAGCGATCTCCTTCATCATTGGCTCATCTATAGCCAAACGACCCGCAGTATCAATCAGTACAACGCTATTGCCGTTTTCTTTTGCCTGTTTAATGGCAGCTTCGGCAATTTTTATAGGATTTTTTTCTTCTTTGTTACTAAATACTTCAACACCAATCTGCTCACCTAAAACATGCAACTGGTCAGTAGCCGCAGGACGGTAAACGTCGCAGGCAACCATCAAAGGATTTTTTCCTTTTTTAGTTTTTAAATAATTGGCGAGTTTGCCGGTAAATGTTGTTTTACCCGAACCCTGCAAACCACTCATTAAAATAATGGTTGGATTTCCTCCAAGATAAATATCTTCTTTTGTACCCCCCATTAACTGGGCAAGTTCGTCATGCGTAATTTTTACAAGTAACTGGCCCGGAGATACTGAGGTTAATACATTTTGTCCGAATGCTTTTTCCTTCACAGTATCAGTAAAAGTTTTCGCCACTTTGTAGTTAACGTCGGCATCAAGTAAGGCCTTCCTAACCTCCTTTAAGGTTTCGGCAACGTTAATCTCGGTGATCTTTCCCTGGCCTTTTAAATTCTTTAACGCGCGGTCGAGTTTATCCTGTAAATTATCAAACATGGTTACAATTTTTAGAGATACAAAGTTATAAAATTATACCGGTTTTTAACTGTATATCTCACTAAAATTATTGAGCGAACAGTTGTGTGTTTATGCTTTGGGGGTTTCAAAAGTATTTCTGTAATACGGAAATTGTTTGTTAATTTAGTTTCTTGATGGATCATGAATTTTATATGCAACATGCGCTTAACCTTGCGGCTAAAGGCTGGCCACTTGTGACTCCAAATCCGATGGTAGGTTGTGTTATTGTTTGTGATCAACAAATTGCAGCAGAGGGTTATCATGAAATTTATGGTGGCCCTCACGCTGAAGTTAATGCCCTAAAGAATTTAAGTGCTGAAGCTGATCCTTCTAAATGCACATTGTATGTTACCCTTGAGCCCTGTTCGCATTTTGGTAAAACGCCTCCCTGCGCCGATCTTATTATTAAAACAGGGATTAAAAAAGTTGTGATTTGTAACAACGATCCAAATCCTTTGGTGGCCGGGAAGGGAAAAGAAAAATTATTGGCAGCTGGAATTGAAGTGATAACGGGTATTCTGGAAGATCAAGGAAATATTCTGAACAAACGCTTCTTCACCTTTCATAAAAAAAAACGTCCTTATATTATTTTAAAATGGACCCAAACCGCGGATGGTTTTATTAGCAGATTACCTGTACCTAAAGACAGGAAAGATAATATAATTGGAACACCACAGCAGCAGCAATTGGTTCATCAAATGAGGGCCGAGGAAACAGCTATTATGGTAGGGAAGAACACCGTGCTTCATGATAATCCGCATTTAACAACCCGGTTTGCGGAGGGTAAAAATCCTATTCGTATTTTTATTGATAGAAAATTAGAGGTGCCTGAAACATTTAATATTTTTTCTGACGAGGCAGTAACGCTGGTGTTTAATGGTAAAACGGAACAAATAAAAGAAAATATCCGGTATATTCTTATTGATTTTTCCGGTAATGTTTTGCAGCAGATCGTATCCAAGCTATATTCGCTAAACATTCAAAGTGTGATTGTGGAAGGCGGACTAACCACATTAACTAATTTTTTAAAGGAAAAGTTGTTTGATGAAATAAAGGTTTTTGAAAATAAAGATCTGAAATTTGGAGAAGGAATTAAAGCACCGATATTACCCTGATTTAAATTATTGCGATACAAGAATGCCGAGGAGTATGGCAGCCCCGGTACCAATTCCAAAACCTGTCCACACTCGTTTCTTTTTGATCCGGTAAGCCTCTTTGGAATAACCCAAACGGTAATATTTGTTTTCCCAAAGGCTTTCATAAGGGTAGCCAAGATTTCGTTCTTTGGGAGCAATGCTTGAACAAATAATAGCGGGTACTAAACCTGCCAGCGGAAATACAAATGCCGTAATGCCTGTGCCAATACTTCCACCCTTATTTTTATAATACTTTTTTGCGTCGCGCGCCCCTCGTAACTGAAAAGTAATCGCGTCAGTTTCTGAATTAGGGCTTACAGCCGGGTTTACAGGCTGAACATTAAAGGTTTGTTTTAATCCCGTTGAAAAAATTACTTCCTTTAGATCTGATTTGCTTATCGTGTAAAGCGGGCCGTCGGGATTTTTAAGAGGTTTGTATTTTACATTTTCATCGGTTAACTCATAAATTTTAGCCGGTGTTTTTATTCCTGATTTAAAATAAAGGGTGTCGTAAGCCTTATTTTCAGTTATAGGTTTAGCCGTTTTTTGTGTTGAATCAGATGTGAGAGGAATAGTAGGCATATTAAATACATCACTTTTTCCATTGGCATAAACAACCTTAATAACTTCTTCCTTTAAAACCGTATAAGTTGGACCTGACTGATTATCAGTACGTTTGTACTTTAAATTGGTTGGATTAACTTCCAGAAGCTGAATAGTGATTCTATCCTTATTTATAAGATAAAGTGTATCCTGACAATGAATGCAGGAGGTAATAAACACAATAAAAAATAAAATAAGTGATCTCATTAGGTTTAGCCAAGATATATCTTTTCAGGGAAATAATAAAAACACAATAATTATAGTATCTTTGCCAGGAAAATAATAAAACAAAGTTTGGTTTATTAAATTCAATCATGTATATTTGCATCCCTTTTTAAGGGAAATTATATTTAAACAAGTAAGATTATATCATGTCACGTATTTGTCAGTTAACAGGAAAGAAAGCAATGGGGGGGAACAAAGTGTCCTTTTCTAATCACAAAACCCGTCGTCAGTTTAAAGTAAACCTGAAGCATAAACGTTTTTTTATTCCTGAAACAGGAGAGTGGATCACTCTTCGTGTGTCTACTTCAGCGATTAAGAACATTAACAAAAAAGGCATCAGTGCCTGCCTTAAGGAAGCTAAAGAAAAGGGCGTTTTAGCATAATTTTTAAAAAGAACAGAAAATGGCAAGGAATAAAAACAGAATCCAGGTGATTTTAGAATGTACTGAGCATAAGGAAAGCGGTAAACCCGGAACTTCCCGTTACATTACAACTAAAAACAAAAAAAATACAACTGAGCGTATTGAGTTAAAGAAATATAACTCAATTTTAAAACGCATGACAGTTCATAAAGAAATTAAATAAAACAGTTAATTTGAAGTTATTGTTATAAAAAACAATAACAGATAATAAAAACATTTAACACGAAAGAAAATGGCTAAGAAAGTAGTAGCAACGCTAAAGTCCGGAAAAGGTAAAGATTTTACCAAGGTTATTAAAATGATTAAATCTGATAAAACAGGTGCTTACTCGTTTAAAGAAGAGATTGTTCACAACGATCATATCGCTGACTTTTTAAAGAAATAAGCTTTAATAATTTATTACACATTTAAAAATTCTTTCCCTTACCAAGGAAAGAATTTTTACTTTATAGATAAACGTAAACTTAATCTAACTTCAAAAATCTAATATCTAACTTCCAAAATCTAATTTCCAAAAATCTTAAATATAATATCTAACTTCAAAGAATGAACTTTTTTTCCAAACTATTCACCAAAGAAAATAAAGAAAGCCTCGATCAGGGACTTTCCAAAACCAAGGATAATTTTTTTGGAAAATTAAGCAAGGCGATTGCAGGGAAAGACACTGTTGACGAAGATGTGCTGGATAATCTGGAAGAGATTTTAATAGCCGGCGATGTGGGGGTTTCTACAACAATCAAAGTCATTAAACGGATTGAAGAGCGTGTAGCAAGAAATAAGTATGTTTCTACCAACGAATTAAATTCAATATTAAAAGAAGAAGTTGCCGCACTTGTTAACGAAAATTTTAAGGGCGGTCAAATCTCTCATTTTGCCGATGATCTGCCAAAAAAACCCTTTGTTATTATGGTTGTGGGGGTTAATGGTGTTGGCAAAACTACTACCATTGGTAAACTTGCACATCAGTATAAGCAGGCCGGTAAATCAGTAATATTAGGCGCAGCTGATACATTTCGTGCAGCGGCCGTTGATCAGTTAACCATTTGGGCCGACAGGGTGGGCGTGCCCATCGTAAGTCAGGGAATGGGAGCAGATCCCGCGAGTGTGGCTTTTGATACGTTAAGCAGTGGGGTTTCTAAAAATGCTGATGTAGTTATAATTGATACCGCCGGACGTTTACATAATAAGGTTAACTTAATGAATGAACTGACCAAAATTAAAAACGTAATGAAAAAAGTAATACCGGATGCGCCTCACGAAGTGATGCTTGTGTTGGATGGCAGCACTGGTCAGAATGCGGTGGAACAGTGCAAGCAGTTTACAGCGGCAACCGATGTTACTGCATTAACCGTTACAAAACTTGATGGAACAGCCAAAGGCGGTGTGGTAATTGGAATTTCCGATGAATTTAAAATTCCTGTAAAATACATTGGTGTGGGCGAAAAAATGACGGATCTTCAGGTATTCAATGCGCCTGAGTTTGTTGACAGTTTATTCAGCAAATAATTTATTTTTCAATTTATTTAAACTTCGGGTATAAGCCTTTCATTGTTAATACTCTTTTTGCTCAGGAGTTATTTTTTATAAATATTTTTATAATATTAGATTAAAATTATATCCCAAACATGAAATCATTATTTTTAGCATCTCTCTTTTTCTTTTGCCTTCCCGTTTTTAGTCAGGCTCCTGCATTTGAAGACCTGGTTTTTGAAGAAGATTCCGTTTCAAAACCTTATAACCTTTCCGGAAAAAATTACGCCTTTATTAAATCCAAACGTGGAAGCGGCGGACTAAGTAAAACTTCAAAAGCCGATTCAATTCTGGCGCTAACAATTTCTGATATTGTGCTCGTATATTCAGAAACAAGTGCTTCAGCCACGGCAAACAGGGAGGAAGCCAACCGCGAACGTTGGGAGAATCTTCTGAAAACCTATCCCGAATTATTTCAGTTCAGTACCAGCTACAAAAATTTATTACAGTATGGTAAAAGCGGCGATTCACTGGCCATGAAAAAAGCACAGGGGTTTTATGTTTATTTTGGAGGGAATGAAATAAAAGAACCGGAAGTAAAAACTGTAAATGAAATACCAAAGGAAAATACTCCCGCTAAAACCATATCAAAATCAGAATCTGTTGTAGAAACTAAAACCAAAAAGGATAGAAACAAACCTGAGGCAAATGAAAAAGCCGAACCGAAAGAAAAGAAAGAACGTAAGCCTAAAGATGAACCTAAAGAAATAACTGACACAAAAAAAGAGGATAAAGAGCCCGTGGTAGCTGAAATACCCGCTAATCCAATTGTAAAAAAAACAGGCTATTCAAAACCTAAAAAAGCAAAAAACGCGAAAGCGTGTCGCCCGCCTTTTTATGCGAATGGTGATGATGATCTGAATAATTTCTTTAAAAACAATATCACGTTATCAAAAAAGCAAAAAAAACACAGTAAGCAATTAATCTCAAATGTTAAGCTTCAGCTAAATTTCGATGGGTCAATCAAAAAGTCAATGGTAACAGGACTGGATGAAGAATTAAACCAGCAGGTAACAGCCGCGCTTTTGAACATGGACCTTTGGAATCCCGCTGTTAAAAACGGATTAACCGTTAAATCAGAGGTGAAAATGACGTTATTGTATGATAAATCAACCAGGTCGATGAAGCCATCTGATATTCTCATCACTCCTAGGCCGGGCCCAAAATGTGAATGCGTGAGCGATGCTGAAATGTTCGGTACTGAATAATATTTAACCTATCTATAGTTCTGACTCTTTTGTTTCTGGTTGAAATACAAGGTGATAATAAATAGTGCGAATTTAATTGACAAATTGTGGATAATTCCATTGTCTGCGCCCCATCTGTTAAATTTGTTAACTAATTGATAGTTAGGTTAATAAATTTTATATTCTCTGCCAAGAAACCCTTCTTTAATAGTATATTTGTACCCCGCTTTTATTGAGGCAAAAGCGCAATTAATTATAAATACTAACCTCTCAAACCGTGTCTCAAAGGTTTGATACAAGTAAAATAAAATGGCAGAACAAACAGTAACTGGTAACGCTGATTTCGATTGGAGTTCTATTGGTAAAAAACAAGACAATTATACAACAGAAGAGAAAGATCGTTTCGATGAGTTGTACGGTAAATCTTTAAACACTATTACCGATCTTCAGATTATTGAAGGTAAAGTAGTGGCAAAAAATAACCGTGAGGTTGTTGTAAATATTGGTTATAAATCAGACGGCGTTGTACCTCTTTCTGAATTCAGATATAACCCTGATCTTAAGATCGGAGATACTATCGAAGTATTTGTTGAAACTGCTGAAGATGCAAACGGACAGTTAGTTCTTTCTCACAAGAAAGCACGTGCCGGAAAAAGCTGGGATAGAGTTAATGCTGCTCTTAACACAGATGAGATCATTAAAGGTTTTGTTAAGTGTCGTACTAAGGGTGGTTTAATTGTAGATGTATTCGGTATCGAAGCATTTTTACCAGGTTCTCAGATTGATGTGAAACCAATTCGTGATTATGATATCTACGTTGGTAAAACAATGGAATTTAAAGTTGTGAAAATCAACAATGAATTCAAAAATGTTGTTGTATCACACAAAGCATTAATTGAAGCTGAAATTGAAAATCAAAAACGCGATATCATTTCTAAATTAGAAAAAGGACAAGTATTGGAAGGTACTGTGAAAAACATTACTTCTTACGGCGTGTTCATTGATTTAGGTGGTGTTGACGGTTTAATTCATATTACTGACCTTTCATGGGGTCGTATCAACCATCCTGAAGAGATCGTTAAATTAGACGAGAAAATTCAGGTTGTTATTCTTGAATTTGATGATGATAAAAAACGTATTGCTCTTGGTTTAAAACAATTAACGAAACATCCTTGGGAAGCTTTAAACTCTGAATTAAAAGTTGGAGATAAAGTAAAAGGTAAAGTTGTTGTTATAAATGATTACGGTGCATTTATTGAAATTGCTCCGGGTGTTGAAGGTTTGGTTCACGTAAGTGAAATGAGCTGGAGTCAACATTTACGCAGCGCACAGGAGTTTGTAAAAATCGGTGATGAAATCGATGCTCAGATTCTAACTCTTGACCGCGAAGAACGTAAAATGAGTTTAGGTATGAAGCAATTAACTCCTGATCCTTGGAATATGATCATGGAGAAATATTCTAAAGGTTCTAAACACACTGGTACCGTGCGTAACTTTACCAACTTTGGTGTGTTTGTTGAATTAGAAGAAGGTGTTGACGGATTGGTTCACATCTCTGATCTTTCATGGAGCAAAAAAATCAAGCATCCTAGCGAATTTTGCAAAGTAGGAGAGAAGATGGATGTTGTAGTTCTTGAGATTGATGGCGAGAACCGTCGTTTATCTTTAGGCCACAAACAACTTGAAGAAAATCCATGGGATGTATTTGAAACAGTATTCACTATTGATTCAGTTCACAAAGGAACAGTTCTTAACGTAAATGATAAAGGCGCTACAATTGGTTTACCTTATGGTGTTGAAGGATTCTGTCCTGCACGTCACTTAGCTAAAGCTGATGGAACAAGCGCTAAAGCGGAAGAAGTTATTGACTTCAAAGTAATAGAGTTTAGTAAAGATGCAAAACGTATTGTTGTTTCTCACGCTCGTTTACACGAAGAAGTGAAAGAAGAAGCAAGAAAAGTTGAAAAAACATCTAAGAAAGCCGATTTCGAAGACAGCAAAAAAGCTGTGAAGAAGGTAAAAGATAATCAGGAAAAAACCACTTTAGGTGATATTTCCGCTTTATCTGACCTGAAAGAGAAAATGGATAAAAAATAATGGTTCTTGTTGGAAAACTCCAGCAGTGCTAATGAAAATCCCGAACGACGTGTTCGTTCAGGCAACTGAGAACCTAGCCATGGTTTCTTGGTTTTTTGAGAGCCAAAACCCGTTCTGTTTATTCAGGGCGGGTTTTTGGTTTTATGAAAGTCCTATGATGATTTTATTGTGGAAAATTTGTTTAATTTTATAACCAACCTTAAACACAAAGATGAAAATAAGTCTATCAATTCTGTCCCTTTTAATAGTACAGTCTTTTAAAGTGTTAGCTCAATGTCCTACTTTTACAATAAACGGGGTGAATGGGTATACTTTAAATTGTACAATTGCATCATTAAATTTAAACGCCGTAAATACGTCGACTGTATCTGCGCCATACGCTTATTCATGGTCTGGGCCCGGCATTGTTTCGGGATCCAGTTCTCCAACTATTACTGTTAACACTGCAGGCAACTATACCCTTTTGGTTACCAATGTTGTAAGCGCGTGTACTAGTACATTTACCTGTCTTGTTTATCAAAATTATAATGTTCCTTCAGGCACAATATTAACAGGAAATCCTATTAATTGCATCAATCCATCGACTTCATTTACCGCATATGCAAGCCCATCAGGTGTCAGCATATCTTGGTACAACTCATCAAATGTGTATCAGGGAGTTACAGGCTCTTCTCCATCTGTTTTCACAACTACTATGGCCGGCACATATGTTGCCAAGCTTACAAATACTGTTAATGGTTGTTTTAATCAGGTTTCTGCTTCCGTTTCTTCGAACACTATTGCTCCTAATGTTAATGTGACGGGAACTACCACAGTATGCCTTGGTTCAAGCACTACACTATTTGCAACCGGCGCTCAAACATATAGTTGGTCCACAAACGCGATCACTAATTCTATAAACATAATACCGGTAACTACAACAACTTATAATGTTATTGGAACAAACACTGCTAATGGTTGCAGCAACATGGCAACATTAACTGTAACAGTGAACCCGAACTGTTCTGATGTTTGGCCGGGGGATGCCAATAGCGATGGTGTATGTGATAACGTTGATGTTTTAGAATTAGGGCTCCATTCGGGTCAAACAGGAATTCCAAGAACAGTGGCCGGAGGTAATTGGTCTTCTTATTTTGCAAGCAATTGGACGGGCACTGTAAGCACTGGTAAAAATGTAGCACATAGCGACTGCAACGGAGATGGTATTATTAATTTGAATGACCTTGCTCCTATATCGGCCAACTATTCTTTCACTCATTCTTTTAAGGTAGTAACCGTAAATTCAAACACGGTTGATCTTAGTATTGTTCCAGATCAGGCGGCGTTACCTCCAGGTATTTGGGGCACAGCCTCTATATTCGCGGGATCTTTAACAAACTCAATAAATAACCTGTACGGTGTGGCTTTTGAAGCAACGTATGACAATACCTTAATCCAAACCGATAGTGTTTATATAGTTTATGCAAATTCATTTTTAAATTCGGGTTGTGTAAACTTTGATTTTGACAAACGTAGTTTTTCGAATGGCGTTAATTATGCCGCTACAGTTAGAACCAATCAAACGGCTGTAAATGGGAATGGAAAAATTGCAACACTATTTTATAAGATTAAGAATTCAGTACCCAACAATACTATATTAAATATTGGAATAACGAATGCGAAAAAGAATTCTGCATCGGGAGCGCTTTCTCTTTTAACCAGCGACACAGGAACAATAAATATTAATTCGCTCGCCACGAGTGTTAGCGTGATAAAGAATAACGAGGACGTTGTTTATCTTTATCCGAATCCTTCTACAGGAATATTTAAAGTGAAAAACAATAATACAAAGTTCACTGAAATAAGAATATATAATGGTTATGGTCATCTTATTTGGGAAGCATTAGGGGTGAAAGAAAATACAGAAATAGACTTGAATAATTTCGGAAAAGGAATTTATATTTCTGTTATCAGGGTCAATAACAGTTCTCGGTCTATAAAGTTGTTAGTTGAATAATTAACCGGCCGCCAAATCAAATACGAAGCATAATTTATTAAACCCGCAGTTCCAAACATAATTTCATCTTATTATACCGATTGGGTAAATTAAAAATGTGTGAGTAGGGCGAACCGCTTCGGAACGTACCATTAAATATGACCGGTGCATTCAAGCATCGTTCCGTCC